>NZ_JBLRVY010000019.1:0-212411 GCF_048159485.1 Streptomyces sp. 4F14 | reverse complement strand
GGCGGCCTGGCGGCCTGGCGGCCTGGCGGCCTGGCGGCCTGGCGGCCTGGCGGCCTGGCGGCCTGGCGGCCTGGCGGTCGGCTCGCCGTGCCGGGAGGGTCCCGCCGGTCGCGGCGATCAGCGGTGCATATCTGCCTGCCACGGCCAGGTCCCTGCTGGTACGGAACCTGCTCGGCGGCCTTGTCACGCTGCTCGGGACGGCGGTCGCCGGTGCCGGGGCCGGTGGTTCCAGGGGCAGGACGCTCGTCGGGTTCGGTGCCTTCCTCGCCGTGACCGGCGTCCTCGTGCTGGTCCCGCTGTTGTCCCGGCCCGTCATCGCGGGCGTACTGCCGCTGCTGCGGGCCGGCTTCGGGGTCGTCGGCGGGCTCGCCGGCCGGAACGCCGTGCGCAACCCCCGCCGCACCGGCGCCACCGCCTCCGCGCTGGCCGTCGGCCTCACGCTGGTCAGCGCTCTGACCGTACTCGCCACCACCGTCGGCCGGTCCACGGACAGGATGACCGCGGACATCGTGAAGGCGGACTGCATGGTCACGGACAGCGGCGCGGGCCCGGACAGGTCGGCTGCTGCTGCCCTGCGCAAGGTCCCGGGCGTCACGAGGGTGTCGCAGGAACAGCACTCCTGGATGCAGTTCGACGGCATCCAGGAGGATGTCTCCGCCGTCACCCCGGCGGACTTCGGCAGGACCCTCCGCCTCCCGGTCGTCCCAGGCTCGCAGGACGCGCCGGCGAAGGGGCAGGTCGCCGTCGCCGAGGACGAGGCACGGGCGCATGGCTGGAATGTGGGGGACACCTTGCCCGCGGTGTACGGAGACTCCGGCAAGAGCCGCAGGCTGACCGTCGGAGCCGTCCTCGAGTCCGACGAAGTGGTCATGCCGCTCGTCGTCTCCTCGGCCGTCATCGATCCGAGCCCCGCCTCCTGGACTTTCTCGGAGGCGTACCTCAAGACGGACGGCAGCACGATTGCCGGGGCCCTCGCCGGGGCCCTCGCCGGACGTCCTGGCGTCAGGACCGGTGACCGGCAGGGCGTTCGCGAGGAGTTCGGCGGAGCCTTGGGCACCGTGCTGGACGTCCTGTACGCACTGCTGGCGATCTCCCTGGTCATCGCGGTGCTCGGGGTCGTGGGCACTCTCGCGATGTCGGTCTTCGAACGGCAGCGGGAGGTCGGTATGCTGCGCGCCGTCGGACTCGGCCGGCAGGGCGTGACGCGGATGATCCGGCTGGAGTTTGTGGTCGTCTCGGTCTTCGGCGCGGCGGTCGGAACCGCGGTCGGAGCCTTCCTGGGCCGGGCGGTCTGCGAGGCCACGAAGGCGGAGATACCGGGATACGCCTTTGCCCTGCCGTGGGACCGGTTCGGGCTCTTCCTGCTGCTGGCCGCAGTGGTCGGGCTGCCCGCCGCCATGTGGCCGGCCCACGGCGCGGCCCGGACGGACATGCTCACGGCGATCGAGTCCGAGTAGCGGCCCGGGCGAGTCACCGTACGGCCGTGGACACACCGTCGACGGCCGTACGGGCGCGGCTCGGGCCCGCCTCGTCAACCGCCTGGCACTCGCAGGCGGATCCGGCCGGCGGCCGGCGCGTGGGGAACGGCTTCGGCCCGGGGCCCGTCCTGTTCCGGTACCGGCCCGGCCCTGCGGGTCGCCGGTGCACCCCCACTCGAACTCCCGTAGGACATCCGCCTCTTGGACCGCCGCGAGCAGAAGCGGAGAGCCCGGGCCGCCGGCGCCGCGAACCCCGGCGCCCGGGCCGCCGTGCCATCCAGACCGAGCCCCTCTCCCAGGAGCTGAGCATGCCCGACCCCCTGACTTTCCCCGACGGCTTCCACTGGTGCGCCGCGACCGCCGTGCACCAGGTCGAAGGCAACAACACGACCAGCGGCTGGTGGGAATGGGAGACCGGCCCGAACCCCAAGGCGCCCATGGCGGACCCGTCAGGCGCCGCCTGCGACCACTTCCACCGCTGCAAGGACGACATCGTCCTGCTCGCGGAACTCGGGCTGAACACCTACCGCTTCTCCGTGGAGCGGGCACGCGTCGAGCCCCGCGAGGGAGAGTTCGACCGCGAGGCGCTCCGGCACTACCTCGGCATGGCCGACTCCTGCCTGGAGCACGGTGTCACCCCGGTCATCACGCTCCAGCACTTCACACTGCCGGCCTGGGTCACCCGCGCCGGCGCCTGGACGAACCCCGGCCTCCCGTCCTGGTTCGCGCGCTGCACCAGGCACGTGATGGAACACCTGCGGACCCGCGCTCCCTGCATCTGCACGATCAACGAACCCGGCAACATGATCACGCGAGGGTACCTGGGCACCTTCCCGACGCCACCGTTCGTCCGGAACCTCGACGCGTTCGGCGCCGCCGCGGCGGGACTGAACTCCGCACACCGCAGCGCTCGCGAGGTCGTCCGCGAACTCGCACCCGGCGTCAAGGCCGGCATGGCTCACGCGCTGCAGGACTGGCACGCCGACCCGGGCGGAAGCCCCGTCCTGCACTGGGCCCGGGAACTCCACGAGGACCGGTTCTTCGCCGAGACCGCCGAGGACGACTTCCTCGGCGTCCAGACCTGCACCCGGCTCGACGTCAACGCCCCCCCCGCGTCCTGGGGCACTTGAGCGCTGCCCTGCTGCGCAGCCGCCGCCTGGCACAGTCGCTCGTGGTCCCCTACCTGCGCCGCAACGCCGCTGCCGCTGTGCCTGTGGACGGAGCCGGCGACGGGGTCCGCCGCACACAGATGGGGTATCCGTGGGCCCCGGAAGCCGTAGCGGCGACGATCCGGCGAGTGGCGCACCTGCACCCCGGCAAGGAGATCGTCATCACCGAGCACGGCGTCGCGACCGAGACGGACACCGAGCGCGTCGACTACATCCGAGCGGGCCTGCGCGCCCTGCACGAGCTGATCGGCGACGGACTGCCCGTCACCGGATACGTCCACTGGTCCCTGCTGGACAACTTCGAGTGGTGGGACGGCTACCGTCCCAAGTACGGCCTCGCAGCGGTCGACCGCACCACTCAGGAGCGGTTCGTCAAACCATCGGCCCGCTGGTACGGCCACGTGGCCCGGCACAACCAGATGTGGGCCTGATCCGTCGCCCGGAGGCACCACTCTGCCGGGATCCGGTCCTCGGTTTGACCTCAACCGGGCTTGATGTTCCAGGCTGCTGGGCAGACACCGACGACGGGAGGTGCGTGTGACGACGCTTCAGCTGCCGGATCTGGCCCGGTCTGATGCCGGGACCACGCTGGTCAGCGAGTGGATCGTGGACGGGCCGGACCGGCAGGACCGGGCGGGCCGTGCGCTGCTGGGGGAGTGGGGCGAGCTGTCGGCCAGGTTGCGCCCCGAGGCTTTCCTGCGGCTCAGCTGCTTCGCAAGCGCGGACGGGCGGGTGCTTCTCTGTGTCGCGCAGTGGACCGGCGACGAGGCCCACCTCGCTTTCGTGCGCGAGCACCGGAGCGGGATGGTCGGCCGTATCGACCGCGAGATCCCGGGGATCGAGCGTCCTGGGTTGGTCCGCTACCGGCTGGCGCACACGGTCGTGGCGGACGGCGCCGACGACGACACGACCGACGTCATCGTCGTCACGCACGCCGGGAACGGGCCCGCGCCCCACGCTGCGCGATGGGCTGAGACCATGGCCGGCCGGCTGCAGACGGCTCCGCCCCCGGGCATGGGCACCGCGCACATGTTCGTGAGCGAGGACGGCGCGCGTGGCCTGCTCTATGCACCGGTGACACGGACGAACGGCGTTGCCGGCGCGCAGCCCTACCGGCTGCTCGGAGCCGTCGCAGGGCCAGACACCGGTGCAGACGGCGCGGGGCAGGCGGGGAGCGGGCGTTCTCATGGCACGGGCAGGACGTAGCCGACGCCGGACACCCGTTCCGGCAGCCTCCGCGGACGGCTGGTCCTGGGGTCGGCCGCTTCCTTCGGCGGGGACTTTCCGGTCCGATGGCGCACGGGCCGTCCCGCCAGGCACCGGGGCACCGGGACGGATCTGGTGAGGACACCGGCGGGCAGCGGAGAGTCTTCGCAACAGGTCGCTGCCGACGTGCTGGAGGGCGGAGCCGCACCTGTGCACGGCCTGCCCGGACCGTCGGCCCGCGAACGCACTGGCAACCCACCGGTGTCCACCGCGCTGGAGGCCGCCGAATTCAAAGCCCTCGCCCGCCGACCGCCCACCGAAATCGACACGCCCCCATCGCGCGCAGCCCGCCACCAGACCCGTGGCGGCCGCCACGATGCCCGGGCTGCTCCCGCCCATTACGTCCATCGCATGCCGATGGTGGACAGCAGCTCCACCCGCTCGGGCGTCAGCGTGGCGGCTCGGCTGCGCTGGTTGCCGACCCATGCCCCGAGCCGGAGCTCCTGCTCCTCCTGGTCCTCGCCGACGACGATCCGTTCGACGTGCTTGCGCGGCACTCGCAGGTGTCCCTCGCGTTCGTAGAACTGCTTGGCGGCCTTGTAGTTCAGTGCCCATCTGCCGGCCTGTGTACGGCGCGGTTTCGGCTGCCCGTCCTCGGTGGCGGGTGTGATCCCGAGGACCTGCTCGCACATCCACTGCTGGACGGTGGTGAGCTTGTCCCAGCCCAGACGCTGGGCGCGCACCCACCGCCCGAGATCCCCGGACTGCACGAGCACCTGGCCCGGCTCGGTGGGCAGCGCCTCGCCGGCGTGCAGGTGTATCCGGACGAGGTGGAAGTGGCGTTGCCAGGTGACCGGCCAGTGCGGGCACCAGGACGGGTCGATGTCCTCCAGTTGCTCGCGCCGCTCGTCCGACAGCACTCCGGCCACCGAACCGACCGCCAGCCCCTCGGCACGCCGCTGCCCGTTCTCGGCGGCCTTCCGGGCGGCTGCCCGCGCGTTCTTCAAGAAGGCGCCCACTCGGTACCCCTGGTACGTGGCGTCCAGCGGCGCCAGGAGGTGCCCGTTCTCGGCAGCCCACCCGCGCGCGGCAGACAGACCCTCCTCCCACGCGACGTCGAAGTGCGACCAGATCATGCCCAACTTCTCCAGCTGCGCGACGCGGTCCTCGTCCATGTCCCCGCGGGCATAGAACCTCCTGGCGTCGGCGGTCCACTGTCCGAGTGGGAACCCGGCGAGCGAGGCCGGCCACCCCGTGGCTTCCGCCTCCTGGCCGTCGTCGACGGCGGGCACGCGGTACGTGAACGGGACGCGCAGGTCGCCGTGTTCGCGGGCGTAGATGACGGCGGCCTCCACCCCGCGCCGCCAATGCTCGTGCTCCGGATTAAGGACACGCAGGGTGATGAATGCGGCCAGCTGCGCCGGGTCGCGGGGGGTGGAGAACTTCAGCAGGGCCTTGGCGGGGGCGCTGACGTCTCCGGAGCCCTCGCCGCTCCCGCCCGTACTCTTCCCGTCGTCGTCCTTGCTGACGGGCTGGTAGCGGCTCGGGGCCTGCTGCTCCGCGAGAGTCTCCACGATCCTCGCATCGTGTGCCCGCAGTGCCTCCAGCAGCTTGGCCAGCCCGCCGTAGGCCCGGGAGGTGAGCATGCTGTCGGCCGTCTCGCCGGGACCGAGCAGCACTGGTACCACGAGCGAGGCGACCTTGCCCTCGCCCGGCTGCATCCGCAGCGCCCGGCCCACCGCCTGGACCAGATCTGGCATCGAGCCGCGGACGTCCGCGAAGTACACAGAGTCACAATTTCGGGTATCTACGCCTTCGCCCAGCACCTTCACCGAGCACAGGAAGCATTTCTCCGCCACGGTGCCGTCCGTGGCGGTCCCGGCGGCGAACTCCCCGAGCAGGCGGCGGCGGTGGAGCGGTTTGTGGTCGCCGCACAGCCAGTCAGCCCGGATCGTGGCCGGGTACAGCCCGGGGTCGGATGTGTGCAGCTGCGCGGCGACGTCCGGGAGGCCGGCCGCGAACGCCTCGGCCTCTTCCACCACGTGGTGGAAGACGAGCGTGCGGCGGAAGCCTTCCTCGGCGGACGCTTTCACCAGGGCGGTCTGCAGGGCTGCGAGCCGGGCCACGCGTACCTCTGCCGAGCGGCTTTCGGCGCCGAGGAGCTGTGCGGCCTGGAGCGCGGTGTCGGTGACGTCCACGCATACGACCTGGTAGGGGGCACAGATTTCCCGGTCGATGGCCTCCGAGAGGGGCAAAGTGAACGCCCTGCTGCCGAAGGGCCCGTCGGGGTCGTCGTCCATGCTCGCGACCAGCTCGCCGGGTGCTCCGGCCGTGTCCTCGTCCCCGAGCTGCCACAGCCGTGGCGTGGCTGTCATGTACAGGCGGCGCAGGGACGGGATCTTCTGGCTGTCGTGGACGACGGCCCAGGGTTTCCCGATCCGGCCCGAAACGCGGTGGGTGTGAGGTCTCATTGATGTTGCTGTGACCGTCTGTCGTTGACCTGCGGTACCGCACATACATCGCGACGGGTTCTAGAGACACGACGGGCTGTTTGACCTGCGGTCTTGCAGGTTGGATAAGACTGCTGCATCTAGACTGAGAACCTCTATGAGAGGGCGGTGGTGGGGGAGGGTCCGGGGGTGGGGCCGGACCCATATGCGGGGCGGCTACCGGCACTTGACGGGTCCGGTCGGTGAGCGTGTACGGGTGATCCATCCCAAGATCACTTACCGTGCGTACGCCGCGACGGCCGTCATCCGTGCCCCACGAATGTGCCGCTATCTGCGCCCGCTGATGACGCCCTCCGGCCATGCGTACAGCTTTGATCAGGCCCGTCGGATGTCAGCCCATGCCTGCGAGATGTCAAACTGGGCGGGTGCCTGAACAGCCCTTCGTCTTCCTTCCGCTGTCCTATGCGGCCAGGCCGCCTCGGATCGTTGTGGTGGTGCCACACGACGATGAGCGCTGGGTTCGGTGGACGGCGGCGGGCCTTGCCCGGCTGTCGAGGGTGTGGGGCTGCAGTGGAAGTGTGGTGGTGCCGTCCAGCGCGGTCGGACATCCCGCAGTAGACCGGTGCTTGGCACGCCTGCACCCCGATCACGTGGTTGCCTACGGTCCGTCGTGGACCACGTTCGACGCCCTGTACCCCGGCACTATCGACCGGCTGCTGGCCGAGAAGAACATCTCTGACAATTCCATCGCAGCACAGTTCAAGGAGATGCTGCGCAAGGAACCGTGGAACGGAACAGTCGTGCACGAGGCTGAGGCGGCTGCCGACAGCCTTCGTTCACGCCTGGGCGCGAACCGACGGGATGACCACGTCCAGTGCAGCCGTCTGTTTGACTACGACAACGCACGTGAACTGACGCCGCTGGCTGCGGTGGCCACGACCCCTGTCATGGGTGTTCCGGCGACTCTCGTGACCACCCCGGAGGCTCTGGCCTACGCGATGCATGTCGGCATCGAGGCATCCGACGCCAGCGGAGATATTCCAGCTGAGCAGTGGCGGGAGGCAGCTCTCCGCGGCGCCGAGTCGGCACTGTTGTCGCAACTGCACCCAGATGAAGCCGATGGAGCCCACGCGGCCCGGTCACACGAGGCAGCGCTGTGCGTCCCGATCACGAGAGCCTTCCAGCACCGGGAGCGCATTGCCGTCCTGGGAAACCGGCCCGAAGACTTCGCACTGGCCGAGACCCTCCGGCAGATCCGAGGCGCGGTGACCTGGATCCCCTGGACAGAAGCAGGCCTCAGCGACATGTGGTTGTTTCCCGGCAGCGCATCGGAGCGGCTGCTGGTGACGAGCGCGTCGTTGAGCTTGGAGGAGACGCAGCAACGCATCAACACGCGGTGGGACAGGCGGCCTGTCAGGTCCGTTGATCCTGACGAGGAGAAGCGCTCATTCGACGTGGTTGAGCCCGGCAACATCGACCTGGCCCATCCGTTCATGGTGGTCTTGAAGAACGCCTGGGACCAACCGCGTTCTCTTCCCGCGACCGTGGAATCGGACGGCTCACTCCAGACATCGCTGTCTCTCGCTGTGGAGGTCCCACGCGGCCTCAACCCGAATGAGCACCGCTGGCAGGTCACTCTCACCGCCGCCAACCACCCGGTCCCACCTCTCGTCGTTTTGGACTCGTCCACCGTCACGGCAACAGGCCAAAGCCCATGGGAGACTTTCGTCCGCGCAGCCGACGGAGGCATCACCTACTGGTCGCACCGCTACGACTTCGTACCGAGCGGGGCTTCGCTGGCTGGCTCGCTGGCGTCTCCCAAACTGGCCTGGCCCGGCATCAAACGCATCCTGCAGGTCGCCGCCGCAGCGAACGACATCACCATTCTGCCCAGCCCTGCCGGCAGACGTGCTGCCATCACCGAGCGGCTCCTTGGGTCCCGTGCCGCTTTGGAGGCACTGGCCGCCAGCCCCGGTTGGCCGCTCCTGCACCGCTTCACCTCCGACGCCCCGAACACCGGCTGCCCGGAAGGCAGTTGGTGGAAGCTGAAGTCTGCGGTCGTGCTGTCCTGGGAGGCCATCGAAGCGCATGACGACAGCAGCTGGGAACTGGCCGCTCGCAGAGAGCAGATCGACCAGTGGACGTCACAAGGTGTGCTGCGGCGCGGGCTGATCCTTGGCTGCGATCACTGCCCCATTCTGGAGTTCTATCCCCTCGCCGAGATCAGTCAGAGCTACCGCTGCAGGCGCTGCGGAGGGGACAACCAGCTCGCCAAGAACCGTTGGAAGCCAGCCGCAGACGAGCCCCGCTGGTTCTACGATCTGCACCCGGCCGTGCTGGAGCTCGTCACGAACGATGGAGACGTGCCACTGCTGGCCACGCAGTATCTGCGTAACCAGTACTGGGCGCGAGGAGGTTTGGTATGTGAGGAGTTCGAACTCCTCAAGGACGACAAGCGATTCGTCGAGATGGACTTCGCTCTTGCCACCACGGAGGAACTGTGGCTGGGGGAGGCCAAGAGCAACGACTCTCTCGGCAGGAGCCCTGGCCAGCGGCGAAACGAGGCCAGCAAGCTCATGGAGGGGTGCGCAGCTGTCGGCGCGTCCGGTCTCATCATGGCCACCGCCAAAACGCAGTGGGCAGACACGACCATTGAAGCGCTCACCGAAGAACGCCGGGGACGTCTGCGCGCCGGAAAGGCCGTGCCCAGGATCAGTCTGCTGACGGGTCTTGGAGCGTCACCGAAGCTCTCTCCTCTGACCAGCCCGTGAGGCTGCCTGTTCGGTACGTGGCTTGAGCACAACTGGTGGGTGATGGGCGCCGCTCCAACCGCGCGAGCTGCACCTTGCCGTGATGGCTGTCCCATCCGCCCTGGCCCTCGTGATGCCGCCTTCCTGGATCCCTGGCTCTCAGCGTCCCCCACACCGTCGGCGACTGCGGCGAGTGCTTCGCCCGACGGCGATGGTGCATCGTTAGGGGAGCGGTGTGTCAGCGCCGAGGGCGTTGAGAAACTCAGGACGGGCCACGCGATCGGGATGCCGGGTCGGGAGAGGTAGAGGCCAGTGTGGTTGATGCCGCAGGTGTCGCTGCAGTCGAGCGGCAGGTATCCGGCGGTCTGCTGTCCCGCGCAGCGGTGTCGCATCGAACCGGCGAACAGGGCACCGGCATACGACTTGGCGTCAAGCGGGAACTGGCGGTCGTGCGCCTGGCCGCTGAGATCTTCACGGCTTGCGGCCAGGGCTGAGACCATGCGGGGTCTCGCCCGCTCGCCGGATTTCACAACCGCGCAAACCCTCTTGATGTCCAACTGCTCTGGACATCAAGGCTTATGGTGGTGGTGTGACTTCAACCGCCGACCTGCTCCGCGGCATGCTGGGCGAGAGCGCGTACAGGGCCTTGGAGGCATTGGCCAGCACGGCCACGCCCATGTCCGGCCGGATGGTCGCGAGGGCTCTGGACGTGTCTCCGACCACGGCGACAGCGGCGCTGGGCAAGCTCAGAGAGGCCGGGTTCGCCACCTCAAGCCAGGTCGGGCGTGCCAAGCAGTGGCGCCTCAACACCGACAAGGACGTGCTGCGCACGTGGCTGGAGGAGACCCGGGTGAGCGCCGCGGACGCTCCGGCTCCCACCGGGATGAGCCCGTACGCGACCGGTGGCGGCGGCGTCACCTTCGAGCGCAAAGTCGCCGTCCAATACCTTGCCCATCTGCTCCTCGGAGAGGGTGCGGCCGAGCTGGGCGACAGTCGGTCGGTCGTCAGCGTGGCTTTTCAGCAAGCACCGGAACACTCGGTTGACGACCTCGTCATCCGCGCGGCCCGTGCCGACGAGCCGGAGCCGTCCCTGGTGCTCGCCCTCGCCATGCGCCGCGCACCCAATCTCGTCAAGAGCAACGAGTCGAGCGCCAAGCTCATCTGCACGTTCGTGCAGGAGGTCGTCAACGCACCCGCCGAGGGGCCTGAATACCGAGCCGCTCTGGTTGTCGCCGGTCCGCAAGAGCACGCGGAGCAGCTGGCAGCACTCGCCGCCGAGGCCGTCGCGCAAAAGGATGCGCCCAGCTTCTTCGGCCTCATTCGGACGCACCAAAAGTTCCTGGCCGGCGTTCGAACACGGCTCACGCACATCGAAGAACTCGTCAAACTCGCCCTGGCCACGCTCGGGACCGCCGATCCCAGCCCGCAGCTTGTCGAACAGCGCACCTGGGAACTGCTGTCACGGCTGACCGTACTCATGCCTCGACTCGAGACACCGGACGAATCGGACTGGGCCCGAGTAACGAACTCCTTGATCCCTGTGGCCCGCGGCACTGACCTCTACGGGGCAACACGGTTGCTGGAACGGCTCGTTGCCCTGGCTGACGAGTACCCGCCGAAGGCAGCCACCGTCGACCTGAGTCTTCTGCGGCGCGACGCGCACCAGGTCCTCGACTCGACCACACGCCGCCACCGGCAGGGATGGAAGGCCCTCAGCCACCTTCACGAACGGGCGCTTGCCTCGGTGCGCAACGAGATCGCCACCGAGGACAGTCGCACGGTGCATCTTGACCGGAGCGATACGGCCAGTCAGCTGCTCCAGCTCGTGGAGTCCCCAGCGGCGGCGGTCGTCGCGCACGGTGACTCCGGCGTGGGCAAGAGCGCCCTCGTCGTCCGCACGCTCACCGAAGCCGCACAGGACCCCGATTCCACGCAGGTGGCCTGCATCAACCTGCGGCACCTTCCCCCGACCACAGTAGAATTGGAGTCCGTACTCGGCACCTCGCTCACCGCGCTACTCGGCGAGCTGAGCGCCCCCCGGCGCCTCCTTGTCATCGACGGCGCGGATGCGCTCGCCGAGGGCATGCTGGACCCCTTCCTCTATCTGATGGACGCGGCTGGCCAGGTCGACGTCAAAGTTGTCGCCGTCACAGCGAACGACGCCCAGCAAGTGGTCCGTGACACGATCAACGATCGCTGCGTCGGGGAGGTCGCCAGCTTCGAGGTACCACCGTTGACCGATGCCCAGGTAGCCGAAATCGTCGCAGTCTTTAACGAGTTGTCGGCTCTCGCGGCAGACCCGCGCTCACGTGAGCTGCTGCGCCGACCTGTGGTGGTGGACCTGCTCGTCCGAGGAGGCGTGAAGAGCACCCCTCTCAGCGACGCCGATGCCATGCAGCAGGTGTGGTCGGGACTGGTGCTCCGCCGGCGTCCTGAACGCGGGACCCCGGACGCCCGAAACATTGCCCTTCTCCGCCTGGCCGCCCTGGAACTCGGCCAAGGAGACCCCCTGGAGGTCGTCGGAGCAATCGATCCCACGGCGCTTGCGGGACTGCGCCAGGACGGGGTGCTGCGCACGGACATGGACGACCCGTTCGCCATCGGCCCGCAGTTCGCCCACGACGAAGTGCGCCGGTATGCGATCGCCCGGCTCTTCCTCTCAGCCGGCCACCTCACGGCGAAATTGGTCGAGGCCGGCGTGCCGCGCTGGGCGCTCGGTGCCGCACGTCTTGCCTGCCAGGCACTGCTTGCCGCTCCCGACACCCCGAAAGCCCCTCTGCGCGGCAGGTTCGCCCGCCTGCAGCAGGCCTTCGACGACCTGGTCACGGCAGGCCACGGGGACCGCTGGGCCGACGTGCCCGGCGAAGCGCTCCTGACGCTCGGAGCGCCCGACCCGGTCCTGCGCGAGGCCTGGCCCATGCTGCGCGCTGAGCCTGGCACCGGCCTGCGGCGACTGATCCGTCTCGTGCACCAGCGGCTACACAACGAAGCGGGCCTGGTGCGGATCGCCGCAGCCGAGCCCCTCATCGCCCTGCTCCTCGATGAAGACGAACCCTGGCAACAGGGCAAGCACGTGCAGGACATGCTGCGGGACTGGCTCCACGCCGTCATCATCACGGAAACACCCGCTGGGTATCCGCTCCGGGTCAGGCTGCACGACCGCCTGCTTGCCGCCTGCGCCGCTGCCGAGCGCCGGTTCAACGACGAGCAGGCAGCCGCGGCTGTGGCCAAGGCAGCCCAGCCAGCTGAGGAAGCCGAAGCCGAGCGCCAGTTCCTGGAGAGGCAGCGGCTGGTCTTCATGGGAGACAACCGTAGGCGCGAGCGCCGTCGCAGGCGTCTTGAGCTCCCCCGTGAGATCACCGATGAGCTCATGGTCGAACTGCTGGCACTGCTCGGCCCGGATCTCGGTGAGGACGGCGAGGCTATTCTGCGCCGCGTTGCGCGCGACGCGCCAGCATGGGCTGGTCCCGCCGTCGAGGAAGTGCTGACCGGCCGGGCTCTGGCCATGTATCGGCGTGGTTTCCTTGCCGAGCTGACCGAGGCCTACTACCTCAACGAGGACGAAGACGGGTCAGGATTCCACGAGGAGGGCATCCGGCGCCATGGTGCTCGCGGGCTCGGCGTGAATCCCCTTGCGGCCTGGTACCGCGGCCCGTTCATGCCGCTGTTCCAATCGGACTTCCACAACGGCGTCTCGGTGCTGAACCGTATGCTCAACCACGCCGCACTGGCGCGCGCACGCACCCTCACAGGCCATCACCGTCCCTACGGTGTCCGGATCGAGGACCACGACCTCGACGCCTACCGGACAGAACTTGACGTCGCAGGGGCTCGCCGGACCTACGTCGGAGACGAGCACGTCTGGCTCTGGTACCGCGGAACCGGCGTCGGTCCATATCCTTGTATGAGCGCCTTGCAAGCTCTGGAACGGGTGTGTGACCAACTGGTCGAGGCAGGCGTCCCGTTGGACAGACTGGTCGCCACCTTGCTTGAGGACTGCGAGAACCTGGCGATGGTCGGCCTGGTCGTCGGCCTGCTCGTTCGCCATCTGGAGCACGCCGACCGCCTGCTGGACCGCTATCTCGCCGAGCCGGTGATCTGGCATCTGGAGTTCGCGCGTGTCGTCCAAGAAGCGAGCGGCTTGAGGGCATCCGCCGACGGACTGGCGGCTCCCGAGCGCCGACGCTGGTCGCTGCGGGAGGCAGCCATGATGATGGTGCTACGCGCTGACGACCAGCGCAGTGACGAGTTGCGACTGATCGGGCAACAACTTGTCGCAACGGCCAGGCGACTGGCTGAGGAAGAACCTGACGAACTCGATGAGCCGGCCGTCCAAGAACAACTCGCGGCTGTGCGTGCCTGGGCTAGCAGCCTCGACCGCAACACCTACCAAGCACAGCAAGTGGAAGGCGGCCTGGAGATCAAGAGCTCGCCTCCCAGCGACGTCGTCGAAGCGTTGCAGGTCAGGAACGTGGAAATGGCACGCGCCCAGGAAGCCATCCGGCTGAGCGTCCGCTACTACATCGATCCCCGAAACGGCACAGACAAACACATCAGCGCGGACGACTTGGTCTCCGACCTGGCTTCGGCCCGAGAACTCCTTGCGAACCCGCCAGACCCTGATCCCGCCAGCCAGTGGGACGTACCTGCCGTCGTGGCCGCGACGGCACTCACCGCGGAGATCGTGGACGGCGTTGAACTGCCCGCCGACGCATTGCGCTTCGCCGTCGACACACTCCTGCGCATCGGGGAGGGCGCGGCATCGCCACGCCGATTCGAAGCCGAGGACTCCTACTTCGAACAGGGGGCTGACCGCATTGCCGCAGAGGCACTGCCGCTCCTTCTTCTGCCCGCCGCCGCGAAGCTCCGCGCCCAGATCGACGGCACGGACGGCTCCACGACGTACCGCCAGGCCGCTGCCGCGGCAGGCAAGCTGGCGCGTTCCCTCCCCAACGAGGTTCGTGTGCGCTTGGCCCGCGGCCTCGACCCTGTCTGGCATGCGGCGTGCCCAGCCGGAAACATCGCCTGCCATCACGAAACGGCCTTCCAGCTGACAGTTGAGACGATGCGCGACTGCATCCTCGGTAACTGGGATCCGCAGACCAGTCGGCGGAGGGTCGTCGCGCTCGACGATCCCGTCGCGCACTCACTCGACGAAGCCACCGACGACTCCATCTACGTAGACCGCCTCGACGCAGCGATCAGGGCCCTCGGCGCGGCAGCGACGGCGTCGATCTGCGTTTCGACCCCGGCCCGCGAACTCCTCGCGGTACTCCTCGCCGCGCACCGCCGCGCGCTGCTCGCTGCCGAACAAGACATGGACAGTCGCGGCACCCACGCCCTGATCGCGGCGCGGGCATTGCTTATGGTGGCAGGCACGGGCGACGACGCGCCCGTCTTCCAGCACCTCGACGCCTACGCCGACGACGCGACGCGCCTGGAAAGCTTCTTGTGCGCGCTGTCCTCGGCTGCCGAGGAGTCAGCGGACAGAGCAGCCACGGCACGGCGGATGTGGCCGACGGTGGTCGCCCACGTCATCGCCCTGCAGACTTCCGGGCACACGCCCTTCGCCGGACGGAGCGACTACCACTCTGCTCTGGCTTCGCTCCTGCCCAACCCTGTCCCCGAAACCGCCTACCTCTACCGGGAAGTTCAGGGGAAGCCCATTATCTGGTGGGATCCGCTGGCCTGGCAGGACACAGTCGCCCACTGGCTGCCCCATGCTCAGGGCCACGTCGCATGCGTGGATCAGCTCATCGCCTTCATCAAGCCCCTGCCGGCCGAGGAACAGGCACGCGTCGGCCTTCCGTGGGTGGCGAGCCTTGTCCTCGCCGATCCCAGCCATATCGCGAACCGCACCTATCTCCTGACACCATGGCTGATCGAACTGCGCCGAGCCGTCGCCGACGCGGGCCTGGCTGACGATTGGCAACGGGTAGTTGATGCCCTCGTCGTTGCCGGGGTGTCCCGACTCGCACCATACTCTGAGTAACCGCCGGGAGCCCGGGCGCCCGTATGGGGTGCGCCGCTGTGGTGTCACCGGGCACGGCGTCGGTGATGACGGGGGAGCTGGTCTGGGAAGCCTGGACCCATGAAGGGCCGTTGTCAGTGGCGGCTGTCAGGATCTGCCGTCATGGGCAAACGGCGAAGTGCTACCGAGGTGGCTGCAGTTCGGGCTCGGCTGAAGGCCGAGTTCGTGTCCAACCTGTCCAGCCCGGATATGGCGCTGGAGGCCATACCGCTGTCTTCTACGGACCGGTGCCAGTGGCGCTGCTCGGCGGAAGGATGCGGTCACCAGTGGCCCGCCCGGTTGCAGTTTCGCACCCGAACCGTCAAACCCTCGGGGTGCCCTGAGTGCTGGAAGCGCCGCAACCGGGCTCCTGGCCCGGGAGAATCGCTGGCCGATCTGAATCCTGCGCTGGCACGGCAGTTCCGCCGCAATCTCAGCCGCCCCAACCGTGGGCCGGACACCCTGCGCCCGCAGTCCCATGACCTGTGCGTGTGGGAGTGCGCTCAGGGGCATTTCTGGCCGGCGAGGCTCGCCAATCGCACCAATGGGCGTGGCTGTTCGGACTGCACCGGGCATGGCCGCTCCCCGTTCGAATGCAACGTCGCCATGCTCGTCCAGGCCGCCTGCGGGCTTGACGTGGAGCTGGACCACCGGCTCCGCCTGCCCGGGCGCCGTCAGGACCGCTTCGACCTGTACCTACCCGAGCCGGCCCTGCTCATCGACCTGGACCCGGAATGGACCCACAACAGGCCAGGAAGCCTGGAGCGTGACACCGCCAAGACCGCGGCAGCGATCGCCGCTGGACTCGACGTGGAACGCATCCGAAGCCGCGGTTTGCCGCCCGTCCCGGTGCCCGGCCTGGTCCACCATGAGGCCGGGCCGGGGGTGAACCCCGAGGGCTGGGCGGAGGCGGTGGGTGCCGTACTGCGGGGCCGCGGCCTTTCCTGGCGGCAGCTCACACCGGCCGAGGTCACCGCGGCGCTCACGAGGGGTGCGCAGCTGTGGCAGAAGGCCGTGGCCGGCCCAGAGGTGTCGGCGGTGGACGTGGCGCCCCACCTTGAGGAGGAGTTCATCGCGAACCTCACCAACCCGGGCAAGGCGCCTGATCGGATGCCGCCCGGCTGCAACGACGTGTGCCTGTGGCGGTGCGGGAAGCCGGAGTGCGGCTACGAATGGAAGGCCGTACTGCACAGCCGGGCACTTGCTGGCCGCGGCTGCAGCCGGTGCGGTCACGCACGGGTCGGCGCGGCCAACAGCAGGCCCGGCCCTGGTGAATCACTCGCCGAGGTCAACCCGACGATGGCCGAAGAACTCATCGAGATCGTCGGCCACCCCGGCTGGACCGCGTTCGACCTGCTCCCCACGTCGAACAAGACATGCCAGTGGCGGTGCCCCGAACCACACTGCCGCTTCGAGTACCCCGCCCCTCCAAACCGCCGCACAGGTCAGTCGAGCGGATGCCCCCGATGCGCCCGCCGACGCACCATCGCAGCCAGGGTCCGCCCCAAGCCCGGCAAATCCCTGCAGGACGTGCACCCTGCCCTCGCCGACGAGCTTGTCGAAGTGATCGACGAGCCGAACCTGACCGCGAAGGAGCTCAGACCGAGCTCCACCAAACTGTGCCGGTGGGCCTGCTCGAAGCCTGGCTGTCCGGGACGGTGGAAAGCCACGCCTGATCACCGGTCCCGCCGTGGCGGGACCGGTAAACGCTGCCCAGCATGCCATCCGCCGCGCAAAAGCCGCACCCAGCCGTGAGCCCGGCCTGTGTGTCGCGCCTTCTCACCGTGATGCCGGTCATACCGCATCAGCGCGTCACGTCGCCGTCCGCCTCGGCCGCTGGCACCACCATGAGGACTGCAACAGGCCCCATCCACCTTCTCCTTGCCTCATTGAGCCGAGAACCCCTCTCGGACCGGCACTAACGCGGTGTACAGACCGCTGAAAGGCGGCACTGGGAGCCCGTTCCTCCGAGAAGATGGAGTAGGGCGGTGGGCGGAGCCTGCCGGAGCGGATGGGAGAGCTGGTGGGGGACTACGACTACGCAGCCGCGATGACGTATGCACGGGCGCGCTTGAGCGCACTGGGCGTGACCGCAGAGAGCGGAAACCTCGCCAACGCCGCCGCGGTCGGTATCACCGAGTTCGTCTGGCGCAACGGGCCCATCGAAGACGCTCATGCGGGAGCGAGGGGACGGCGCAACAAGCTGCACGATGGCGTCATGTTCGCCCGCAACACCTGGGTCTACCACCAGGCCCTCGAAGCGGTGAACAGTCCCAAGCAGTACGCGCTGCTGCGGTTCGAGAAGCGCATCCTCGACCGCGAGCTCGTCTGGCCCGGCACGTCCGGCACGCTGACCCGGTTCGGATACGGAGCGCTCGGCGAGATCAAGAAGCACGTCAAGAAGTCCATCGACTACCTGATGTACCTGCAGGAGACGTTCTCTTCTGAGGAGTTCCTCCTCCTTGCCGCGCTTCAGGGCTTCGGTGCCTCTGACCACTTCGGGATGCCCGCATGGGAGCCACGGGTACGTGCCGCCATGGACCGACTTCGCGGACAGGATCCCGCGTTCGTGGAACGCCTCAGGGCCGTCTACAAGATCGACTTCTCCGAGATCCTGCAACGGGCCCCTGCCATCGTTCATGACGATCTGCCCGAGGTGGAACGAGCGCTCCTGAACGCACCGTACGAGCTGGGAGCCGAAGCGCTGGACTGGTTTGCCTGGAACCCCGTGCTCGACCGGGATCTCTGAGGCCTCGGATGAGCCCGGTACACGGGCTCAGGTGTCGCGTTCGTGCGCGGAGGCACCGCTGCTGAAGCGACAGCGCGCCACCCCGCCGCGGGCAGCGCCGCTCACCAGCTCCTGTTGCCCGGGTTGGAGGAGATGCCATGATGCCTGCTGCGCGTGCAACCACTGCCGGGCCTGGTCTTCGTCCGGTGCGCCGGTCCACCACACCACACCTTCGGGCAGGCCATGGAGATGATGGCGGGCGGCCCAGTAGTACCGCTGCCAGTCCAGTGGCCAGGGCGGGTTCCACCAGGTGTCCAGGGCAGTGAGTCGTCGGCCGAGACGCGTGGGTTGGGTGGCGGCGCGCTGACGGTGGCGCACTTGGTTGAGCCACTTGCCCAGGGCGAACCCGTCATGAGAGGTGGGCTGGGAGACGGCCAGGTGGCCGTGGCGGGCGGCGTAGTCGTGAGCAGCCTCCAGGCCGTGCAGCACGCTGCGGCGCCGCGCGGGCCAGGCGTGGAAGCGGTCGATCTCTGCGGCTGTGAGGCCGAGTTGGGCGAGCAGTTGCTGTTGCTCGGCGGCCAGCCGCGAGTACTCGGCGATCTGCTGGCGCAGCCACCGCCAGAGCCAGCGCGGCATCCCCGCCAGATTGTCATCACCGCTGACGAGGCCGTGGGCGAGGGCGTGAGCACGGGCCCGGTGCCAGGCTCGCTGCCAGCTGATCGGCCAGGGCGGATTCCACCACACGTCCAGCTCCGCCAGCGCCCGCACGAACTCGGGCGGCAAGCCGGCAGAGGCGGCGCGCAGATTCGCCAGCCATCGGCCCAGGTCGAACCCATCCTGTGGGGCGCCGGCGTGGGGGACGGCCAGATGCCCATGCCGGACCACATACCTGCGCGCGTGACCAAGGCCCTCCCAGAACCGTTCCTCGGACACGGCCTTCAACCCGGCGCCCCGCCCCACGCGTCGAGGCACGTACAGCTCGGCCCGCCACCCCGCCACCCCGGCGTGCCCTCGGAAGGCGACTGGTGGAGTGGTGGCCAACAGACGTAGCCCCGCTCCCACTTCGGCAGGCTGGTGGGCCGCCGGCACCCACCAGATCCCGCTGTGTGGCGAAGCGGACCGCGACGGTGAGCGCAGCTCGCGGGCCACACCCCTCATCCATGTCTGCAGGGCGCTCGGCCTCTCCGGCCACTCCACCTCTTTCAGCCAGCCGCGCTCCAACCGGTCTCCGAGCGCGGTCATGAAACGGTCATGGCGCCGAGACCGGCGGACAAGCGGCCGTTCATCCGTTACCAGCAGCCGCAGGGCCGGATCCACCAATGCGGCCGCCACCGCTACCACCTCGGGGAAAACAACCGCGTCCCGCGCGACCAGCTGCCACCACGCCGCCGGCCACTGCGCCGCCGCCTCGTTTCTGCGGCTGGTGTCGAGAGTGACGCGCTCAAGGCGCTGGCCCCACACATGCTCCCGCTGCCAGAAAGCTTCCTGTTGCCACCATCCGCACACCACCGCCCGAGCCACCGCGAACACAGCCCCCGGCTCCGCTCCCGTGCTCACGGCCCGTCGGGCCACCCGCGGCCACCGCGCCTGGGCGGCAGCCAGCTCCTGGCACCCGCCCACGTCCAGATACTCCAGGTCGTGGCCATCACCGACGTCCAGCAGCCACCGCCCGTGCCGGGAACACACCCGATTCCACCGTTGCCCGTACCGCCATACCCGCTGCACCTGGCCGCTGCGCCGGGCGGCACACAGCCGACAGCCGAAAGACACCGGCCCCCATGCCTGAGCCCCCACCCGCCACCGTGCCCATCCCCGATCCGCACGGGCCCGCTCACCGAGGGACGCTGGCCCGGCCGTCCACGACGGCAATGCCCGCGCCAGATGCGCAACCGGGACCCCGGCCCACGCCGCGACCTGTGCCTGGGCCGTGACGTTCAGAAGCACATCGCCGTCCGGACGGCGGCCGCTGCTCTGGGCGACCGGATTCACCCACTGCCACCACCCCCACGCCAGCAGCTCGCCCGCCTCAAGGCCGTAGCAGACGGCGACACGATGCAGGAACGACCACGTCGTCTCGCCCTGTACCGGCACCGCGCCGCCCGGAGCACACCAGGCGCCGAGCCCGTCATCCTGGAGGCCCATCTAGCTCTGTCCTCGGCGACGGCGGTCAGGGCATTCGGGTAACCGGCCCAGCTCTGAGAGACACCCGATCGGCCGCCTGCCGAGGGATGGCGCACGCAGCCGTGACCTTATGGCGTTTGGCGGCGTTGACCGGGTCGCCGAAGGGGCTCGGGTGGTCAACCGGGACTGACTCGCCGTCACCTCCGGGTGCGGGTGCGTCCGGGAGAGCGTACGGACGGCAGGTCCTCGCGCGCGTTGTCCGCTTCGAGGGCGTCGACGGGCATCTGGCGGTAGGTGTGAAGGAGTTCGGCTATGACGGCGGGACGGACCTCGGCCGCCGTCACCAGTGCCGCCAGCACCTGCGAACGCGATGTCTGCTCCCCGGCCGCGGCCGCGGCCCGGACCAGGACGTCCAGCCTCGTGTCCACGTCCTCCGGCCAGTCGACCAGCGTCTTGCGTCGCGGACGCTGCCACAGCAGTTCCACACGTCCCCCTCGCTGACAGCTATCTATATTGAATATATATTGAGCCCATGGTGACGATGCTGCAAGAGCGTTCAGAGCAGAGGGTCTTAGACCGCGGCCCGGCAAGGAAGATCCGTGTGGCAGGCCGCACGCTGACGTTGACGCCGGTGTTCGACACCTACTGGCGTTTCGCGGCGGCGCGCCAGAAGGTCTACGAAGCACGGCTTGCCGGGGGAGCGGGACCGTTCACGGACGATCCGATCCTGCAGCGCCACCGCTTCACCAACTGCTTCCGGGCCGCCGACCGGGTCAGCCAGGACCTGATCGGCGGCGTGATTTACCGGGGAGAGCAGGCGTGGGAGGAAGTCTTCTTCCGAACCCTACTGTTCAAGATCTTCAACAAGACCTCGACATGGCGGCTGCTGAACGGCGCACTGGGAGAGGTGCGGTGGGACGCCTACGACTACCGGGCCTTTGACCAGGTGCTCTCACAGGCCTTCACCGCGGGGCAGCGGTTGTACTCGGCCGCCTACATCGTGCCCCCGCCGCAGCTCGGAGAGGAGCGCAAGCACCAAAACCACCTGCGGCTGCTGGAGATGATGATGAAGGCGGACGCACCGCAGCGCGTGCTGTCCGCGCCGACGCTGCAGGGCGCCTACCAGGTCCTGCTGGGCTTCCCGGCGATCGGGCCGTTCCTTGCCTACCAGTTCGTGATCGACCTCAACTACGCGGCCGCGATGCTGTTTTCGGAGATGGACTTCGTCGTCCCCGGGCCCGGGGCGCGCGACGGGATCCGCAAGTGCTTCGGGCCAGCGGCCGACGGCATCGAGGCGGACGTCATCCGCTACATGGCCGACACTCAGGACGAGCACATTGCCCGCCTGGGCCTAACCTTCGCGGGGCTGCGCGGGCGCCCGCTGCAGCTGATCGACTGCCAGAACCTGTTCTGCGAGGTCGACAAGTACGCCCGGGTCGCCCACCCGGACATCGCCGGGATCAGCGGCCGCAGCCGCATCAAGCAGACCTACCGGCAGCAGGCCGACGCGATGCCGGCCTGGTTCCCGCCCAAGTGGCAGCTCAACGGCCCGCCCGCACAATGAGGTTGCCGCGTACGCCGCCCGCCTGCCGTACGGCGGCTGCCGTCATACCGCCAGGCGGCTGGTGCCGGTCAGCAGGGGGCGCAGCTGTGTGATGGGGCCGTCCAGCCGGGCGTGGCCGGCCACCACGGTCAGGGTGCCGCAGGCCAGTTCGGCCTGCTGGGCGATGTAGGCCAGCAGGCGGCCCAGGCCGAGGTAGTTGCCGTAGGCGCGCTCGAACATGAAGTGGCTGCGGTACAGGGCTGCGGCGTGCACGCGCCGGTCGCGGTCCAGCTGGAGGGAGATGTGGCTCAGGCAGGGGAAGCCGATGTAGCTGTTGTCCTTCCCGGCGGTGTGGACCAGCAGGTCCGCGCCAGCCTCTCCCGTGTCCGTGGCTGCGGCCAGGTCGATTTCGTATGCGGCGGCTATCTTGGCGCCCGCGGCTTGGGCCCGCAGGCGGCTGATGACGGTGCCGAGCTGGTCGACGCCGCTCTTGGACACCGCAGGGTAGGACACCAGGCGGCCGAAGTACGTGCCGCGGTGATTGCCCGGGTACCGCTTGATCACCGGATACATCCGCCGGTAGCGCTCGGCGAGGTCATCAGGGCTGGCGCACCGTGCCGCCAGGGCCGCGGGGAACAGGGTGCTGGCCACGGTCTCCAGCGGCCACAGCCCGCGAGCGGTGCGCAGCCGGTCCAGTTCGCCGCGGAACACCGGGTCGTCGCTCGTCGGGTCGGCGATGCGCACCACCGTGTGCAGGCCGGTCCGGTCCGGGTTGTCCTTGCGGTCCAGCTTGTTGCAGGCGGCGACCCAGGCCTGGGTGACGTCGCGTTCGGTCACGGCGAAGGTGTGCATCAGTCCTCCTGACACATACGGGTGCGTTCCGAGGAGTCGTGCTCAGGCGGGCCAGGTCTCGTCGACCCCGGCACGCGGGGCTTCGCGCACCACCGTCAGCCGCAGCGCGGCGCCGTGCGTCGGCACCGCGACCTCGATCAGGCCCTGCTCGCCCGGTGGGAGTTCGTCGGTCACCACGGCGCTCGCCAGCGGCGTCGAGCCGTCACTAGTCCACGGCTCTAGCCCCTTGGGCAGGACGTCGAAGGCCGCGTCGTCCAGGTACAGCACCAGCACATCGCCCGCGTCGGCGTACACCGTCTGCTCCGCGGAGGTTGCTGTGATCACATGCACCTGGGCGTGCGCGGGCAGCGAGGCCCCGCCCGCCAGCGCACTGCGCAGGCCGGCAGGAGGGATCTTGGACCACTGGCCGGCCCGGCCGGCGTCCAGCAGCCGGAGGTTGACCAGGTGGCGTACCGTTCCGGCGTACGACGTACCCAGCTCGCGGGCCACCCGGTAGACGTGCTCGGGAGACGACGGGCGGCCGCCGCAGATCCGTCCCAGGGCCGCCCGCACCGCCGGCAGGGGCATCAGGAACCACGCCGCGAACGCCTCCGCCGTCTTCTCCTCCTCGGGCCAGCTGCCATTGCCCCAGCGCAGCGCGGGATCGAGCTCCTCATCGGCCGCGGTGCGATGGCCCAGCCGGTGATGCCCCAGCTCATGCGCGGCCGTGTGCCGCTGGGTGATGGCGTTCAGCGAGGCGTTCAGCATCACCGCCGGCCCCTTGTCGGCGGGGGAGAAGTACACGCCGAACAGACGGGGCATCGGCTGCGCCATCCCGATCACCTCCGCTGTCCCGAGCGCCCGGTGCACGTGGACGTACTGCGTGCGGTCGATACCGAGGTCGCGGTGCGCCTGGACGGCGGCGATCGACGCGATCCGGTGTGCTAAAGCCCAGTTCACGCTGTCGGACTCCCGCCGTCGGCGTCCTGTTCCTCGCGTTCTGCCGCCCGCCGCAGCGTGAGGTATTCGGCGAACTCCAGCACCGTCTTGGCATCCCCGTCGGTGAGCTGGGCCAGCGCCCGCGGCAGACCGGCCAGGGAGTACTCGCTCGCGTCGGCGTCCTTCTCCTCGGCCAGGAAGTAGGCGACCGGTTGCCGGTACAGACGCGCCAGCTTCTTCAGCTCCAGGCTGTCCACCCGCCGCTCGCCGCGCTCGATGTCGCTGATGGCCGAGCGGGGGATGCCGGTGGAGTCCGAGACGAACTGCTGGGACATGTTCAGGTAGTCGCGGGTCTTCTTCAGCCGTTCACCGAGCCGGACCAGCTCAGGGTCACGGTCACGGCTGTCCGGGGGAGGGGTCATGACTGCTGCCTTTCAACGATGGCGTCCAGTACCGCCGCGGCGAATGCCCGCACCGACCCGGTGGCCTGGGCCGCTTCCCGGTCGGCGGGAATGGCGACGTGGTAACGCTCCTCAATGCGCGTGAGAATCTCGACCACCAGCAGCGAGTCCACGGGCAACTCCCGACCACCCTGCTCCAGTTCAGACCGGAGCTCGTCGGGCGATACGCCCTCGTACTCGGCGAGGAAGTCGATGACGACCGAGGTGATGTCGTCCATGCTCGGTGTGCCTGCGTTCGACAACTCTCCCCAATCGTCTGCATTTCCAACGACGCTGTCGTAGCATACGACATGCTGTCGGGAATGCCAACAGGGCTGTCCCAAGATCAGACAGGTGTGTGTATTGGACTTCAAGCGCTACCAGGAAGCGGCCGTCAAAACCCTCCAACCCCCCGTAGGCGGCACAGATCCCGTCCTCGTCCCCCTCCTCGGCCTCGCCGGCGAGGTCGGATCCCTCACCACCGCCTACAAGAAGTTCCTGCGCGATGGACCCGCCTTCGAACAGGGAAAACACCAGTTACGCGAAGAACTCGGCGACGTCCTGTGGTACATAGCCGCCCTTACTCACCGCTTCGGGCTCGACCTCGACGACGTGGCTGCCGCCAACCTGGAGAAGACCAAGGACCGCTGGCGCCCCACCCCTCATCACGAGCACGCCCCCTTCGATGCCGGCTCTCCTGCCCACGAGCAACTGCCCCGGCAGACCTCACTCACCTTCACGCCCACCAAGATCGACGACGGCCGTACCGTCGTCATCCTCACCCGCGAAGACGGAACCCCCGCCGGTGACCCCCTCACCAGCGCCTCCCACGTCGAAGACGGCTACCGCTTCCATGACATCTTCCACCTCGCCCACGCCACTGTGCTGGGCTGGTCCCCCGTGACCCGCTTCCTGCTGGGCCGCAAACGCAAGAGCGACCCCCGCACCGACGAAGCCGAAGACGGAGGCCGCGCCATCGCCATCGAAGAAGGCATATCCGCGCTCGTCTTCTCATACGCCGCCCGCCACCGCTACCTCGCCGAGATCAAGCACATCGATCACGAACTCCTCGCCACCATCGGCCACATGACCGCCCACCTCGAGGTCAGCATCTGCCGCGCCGCAGACTGGGAGCGCGCCATCCTCACCGGCTATGCCGCCTGGCGTCGGCTGCGTGAGCAGAACGGCGGCACCGTCTACCTCGACCTTGACCAGCGCACTCTCACCGTCTCTCAGAACTGACGGCCCGGCGGTGGCGAAACGTCCCGGCCGAGGGAGTTTCGCCACCGTATGAGCGTGCCGGGCCGCTGACGGCAAGGCTCGAGTTGCACAACCGTATAGGCGCGGCATGTGGGGTTGTCGGGTGGCATCGGCACGGGAAATCCACACCATGTAGGCCGCGTTTGCACAGGCCATTGCGTTTCCTCGGTAGACCAACAACGAGAGGAAGACGTTTGGTTAGTGCTGCGGGCGGGGGTGGGCGGTGAGCCAGTCCTGGAGTTCGCGGTGACGGAACTGGTATGCCGTTCCTGAGGTCCGTAGTAGGCCTGCCCCGTAGGCCCAGTTGAGGAAGCCGCCAAGCCTCCAGGGCAGTCGGCCGCGGGAGCAGCACAGGAAGACTAGATACCGTCGGCCCGCTCCTGTGAACAGGTAGATGCCGCCCACGACCCCGCCTGCAAGGCCGAGTGTGAATCCGGTGCCAAGCCCGGTGACAAGACCTGTCGCGAGGCCCGTGGTGAGCCCGGCGGCCAACCCGTATGCCAGGCCGGCTGCGGTCCCGAAGGCAAGCGCGCCCGAGACGCCGGCGGTCACGCCGGCGGCTAGACCGCCAGCCACACCTTGCGTGAGCCCGACCGTGAGCCCGGTCGCACAGCCTGCTACGAGCCCGGTCGCGAGCCCGACTGCGAGATCTCCCCAGACAGCGCTGCTGGGGTGGGCAACGACGGGGTCCTCGCGTCCTGCAACGTGCGCCCGCCAACTGAGCCCTGTGGCAAGCGCGGCCGCGAGAGCGTAAGCCAGGCCGGCGGCGATGGCGTATGCGGTTCCAGCGGCGATACCGATCGCTACGCTTCCTGCCAGCCCTCCGGCCAGCGTCACGACGAGCATGCGGACAAGCCGCTGTCTGCCAATAGGCGTACGAAGACGGCGTATTGGGATGGTCACGGGCGGGCCTACCTGCGCTGACATGGCCCGGATGATGATGAGCGCGGCTACCGCCGTGAACCCTGTCGCGCCCATGACCTGGCGCAGAGAACCGAGGTTCACGGAGGTCTGTGCGAGGAGCAGACCGGCAAAAAGCAGGGCCACTGCGGTGGCGAGCAGAGCGTCCGTGCCACGGACGCGGCGGGAGCCGGCCATCGGCCATAACTGGTGCAGCACGATGTCGGTGGACGCGGAGGTGGTGGTGAGGTACGTGGCGAGCGCGGCAAGCCAGTTGTGGGTCTGATTGGGCCGGTAGCGGCCGGGATCGGTGGGGTGCTGGCTGATGGCGGCCGGCAGGTACAGGGCGAACAGGTGGTCCCGGACCACGCTGGGGGAGGCGAGAGTCGGCAGGAGGTCGGGGGCACGGAGATACGCGAGGGTTGCGGGGTGGCGTTCCTCGTAGGCGGTGACGGCCAGGTTGAGCCGCCAAGGAGTGCTCAGCGCCTGCGCCAGAGAGCCCTCCGGTGCTGCGGTCAGCGTGTGCAGGACGCTCAGCCAGCGGGCTGGGTTTGTGCTCCGGGCGGTGAGGTACGCGGCGGCCTGCGCAGGAGTGACGGGATCCAGTTCAATGCGGGCGGCTTCGCGCATCCGGATGTCCAGCATGGCCAGTTCGGTGTACTGGGCGGTGCGACAGGTCAAGATGACGGGGGCGTTGCCCGAGGGGTCCTGGTAGGCGTTGACCTGCTGCAAGGCCCGCACGGCGCGGCGGCGGGCGGGTGGGGTGGTGGCGGTGTCCATCTCGTCCAGGCCGTCCAGGACGGGCAGGACGCGATGCTCCCGCACCAGCCGCCGGACGTCCGCGAGGCTGAGGCCTATGTCGCGGAACTGATCGTGTATCCGCTCAGCGAGCCATTCGGGCAGCGGAAGTGCGGGGTCCCAGTCGGCCAGGGAGAGACGGATCGCAACTGGGCCGGCGCTGCTGTTCTGAGGGTGGGCCAGCAGCCCGAGGATGAGCTGGAGGGCGAGCAGGGTCTTTCCGGCACCGGGTTCGCCGGTGATGACCAGCCGGCCCGGGCGCAGGTTCTGGTAGTAGGCGACGATGTCGGTGAGATGTCCGTTGGGGGCGGGGCCGGCGGCGTTGTTGGCGGGCTCGGGCCGGTGGGTGAAGGCCAGGGGGATGCAGTGGGCGCCGGGGCCGATCAGCTGGGCGCGCTGCAGGGTTTCGACCCTGGCCACGGCTGTGGCCAGGGTTTTGGCCTTGGCGTCGATGTCTGCTGAAGCCTCGTCGCGGTCGGCACGGTAAGCCGCCCAGGCCAGGTAGGTGCTGGGCAGTGTGGGCACGAGGGCGACGACGGTGGCAGCCATCCGCGCCACCTGGAACTGCCTGGACAGCCATAGCGCCATCGCAGCGGCGGCGGCCTGCAGAACGACAAAGACGACAGCGACCCGGCGCGTACGTGTTCCCCCCATGCGGGGCATCTTCCCGGTTCATCCATGCGACCCACAGTGTGTTCTCCGAAGTCGGCATAGTGCCGGGTCGATCGTGATGAACTGCCCTGTTCAGCCGATATTCCGGCCGGACCCTCTTTCAGTATCGGGCGTCGACCCTCACACAGGAGCTGGTGGCGGAGTCAGATGCGGGCGTGGAGTTCACGGCGCTGCGCCATGCCGCTGGCGGAGTCTGCGGCGTTCTGTAGCAGTACGGCATCCATGGCCTTGACCAGTTCGGCGGAACCGATGAAGGCAGCGATGCGTAGTTCGTGAACGAGCAGGGTGGCAGAAGCCAAGGCGACGAGGTCGGCGCCGACCTGAGCCGCTTCATGGTCAGTGGTTGGTCCGCTAGAGAACACTGTGATGTCTTCGTAGTTGGCCTTGATGCGCAGCCGGTACAGGTAGTCCGCCATGGTGACCGGGCGGACAGCGTCGGCGACCTCGTCTTTCTCCGCGGCCGTGAGTCGGACCGACTTCGGCTCTGGTACTGGGGCGCGGCCGGCTGCAAGTCGAGCGTCTCGGTCGGCGCGCCAGGCCTTCTTCTTCGCACTCAACAGCTCGCGTCGTTTGCCGGCGAGGCGGTCATCGACCAGCAGCTGGCGGGTGGAGCGCAGCGCCTTGGCGGCGATGTCCCAGGCTTGGTCGCCCTGCCAGGACACCCACGGGTGCAGTTCCAGATTGAGTGGTCGTCCGGGGCCGGCGAGGAAGCCGTCGGCGTCGGCGAGCCGGGTCCCGGGCGCGGCGGCGGCCAGCGTCCACGGTGCGAGTTGTCCACAGGTCCACGTAGCGCCGCTTGGTGGGTTCGTGCATCTGCGGGCGGGATCCGCCTTCGGCGACGATGAGGGCTTGCGCGCAGCCGTACAGGACGTAGTAGGCCTGGACGGCTCCCCAACTGTTGGCGAGCCGGATGATCTCGGAGTCTCCGGCCAGTTCGTGGGTGTGCTCCAACAGCCGGGCCGTCGCCCAGGCGCGGCGCAGGCAGGCGAACAACTGCTCGCGGTCGCACAGCCGCGGGGTGGCAGGTGGGCGGTAGAGGATAGGTGCAGCAGAGGCGTGCAGCCGTGCGACGACGTCCTCCAGCCCTGACGTCTTCTCTCCCAGAGCGAGTTCGCGGAAAGCACGGATGTAGGAAGCGTGGGTGCGGAAGCTACGCGTTTGTTCGCTGTCCGGCGCCAGAGAAGGAAGAAGAATGCGTGCCACGCCTCATTGTCCCCGATGGTCACGGTTGTCTGCTCTGCGGGTGCTGTGTTGCCGGGGTGTCCTGGGGGAGTCCAGGTCGATTTCCTCAGCCGTGATGGTGCGGCGTGACCAGTTGCTGGGCACAGGAAGCCAGCTATTGACCACGACCACGGCCACCAGTGCCGGGGCCGGGGGGTTTGCGGACGCGTGCAGTTCGGGCCGCATCAGCCACCGGTAGTTCTCCCGCATGCCGACCGGCTGCCGCTTCTTGGTGCTGTCCAGGACCAGCAGGATCGACAGCTGCTGCTGGACGGCGGCGGCGTACTGGGTGGGCTGGCCCAGATACCGGCGGGAGCGGTCGACGTCGAAGGCCTTGTGGCGCTCGACTTTCAGCTCGCAGGTCACGCCGTGGTGGACGACGTTGGTGATGCCGAGACCCTGCCGGGTGGCGCGGGCGACCCGGCCGCCGAGCAGCGGATCCTGTTTCAGACGCCGGTCGACCTCGTCGTGGAAGCGGGCCTCGGACACATACTGGCCGCGCCGGAAGAGCTGGTCATAGGTGAGCTCGACGGCCACGGCAGTGACGGCTGCCAGGAGCCGGCCGAACGCCTGCAGGGTCGCCTCGTCGTCGGTGAACTCCCGGACCTTCTCGTGCAGCGCCAGCAGACGGAGATCGACCTGGGGGAGTGCGGTCAGCGCGTCACGGGTGGCGTCGAAGGGGCGCAGCCTCGGCTCGGGGTAGCCAGCCAGGTCCGCCGTCATCACCCGGCCGTCCGCCGACCTGAAGCGTGCCACCACGCGCACGGTCTGCGGCGGCTGGCCGGCACCGAGAGTGAATCCCACCACCAGCGTGCCCTCACCGCAGACCGACACTCCTTCCTCTGCTCCGTGGTCCGCGTCGCTGCAGGCCGTGGGGCGCGGCAGGGAGAAGGACGGCACGGCTAGTTCGTCGGGGCTGAGTACCGATAGCAGTTCGACATCCAGGCGGTCGGCCCAGTCCGGCCAGGCGTCCATGCGGAACTCGACGCGCAGAGTGTAGGCCCGGGAGGGGAGGACGACCTGGCCGTGGATGATGCGGCGGTCATCGAGCCACAGCAGACAGACCACCACCGGGTCCTCTTCGAGGGGCACCGGCTCGGGCGGAACGTAGCTGTGCACTCCCCGGCTGTAGCCGCGTGCCGCCTGCAGCGGAACCGGCACATCTGCCAGCCCCAATTGCAAGCCGGTCTCCCCGCACGGCCAGGGTGTCCACCTGTGTCACGACCAGAGCCAGATGAAGTGATCTTGGTGTTCTGAGTGCCTCTTGACCTGCAAGGCTTTAACAACATGCGGACGATGCCCGGAAGCAACTGACCTGCAGATTCTCTGATTTGGAGCTCTCTGACCTGGCTCACCGCAACTTGCCCTGGACTGACATCAAGTGCTTCTGGACGTGTTACATGGCGATGATCATGGAGGCTTGAGTGGCCCGCATGCGGGCATTTCGCGATCTTTCGGGGAGTGCTTGTGGCGTCGGCGGGCGTGATCGATGGCCTCGGCGCGCCTGGAACCTCAGGAGCGCGATGGACTTCCGGTACGGCCGGTTGCGGGTGTGGCGCACGCGCGGGATGTTCTACTGAGCGGGTTGTTGGTTGCGGTGTGGTGGCCGCTTGAGTGGGAGATCGTGTTCCGTGCCTGACCTGCCTGCCCCGAGTTCGACGGGGGTTCGTATCGCCGGTGACCGGTATCAGTGGTTGGCTGCGTGGCAGGGGTGTGTCACGGCAGTCCGGGATGCGGAGCTGCGCGCACCGAACCCGGTGGTGGCGGTCGGAGTCGAGGTCGACGGCGTGGGGAACGTGGATGACGTTGTCCTCTACCGAAAGACGCCGCCGCACACCTACGTGCAGGTCAAGTACGCCGCGGACAGTTCCACCCCGGTCAACGAGGACTACCTGCTCAAGCTCAGCGACCAGGGTGGCCCGTCGATCCTGCGGAAGCTGGCGCAAGCCTGGCAGAGGCTCACCGAGGACGGCACTCCGGTCGATCTCGCGTTGCTGAGCAACCGGTCCCCGGACGCCGAAGATCCGCTGATCTCGCTGCGCGATTCCCGTAGCCAACTACTCGTGCCGAAGGCGGCGCAGCAGGGCCCGAGATCGAAGAAGGGGCAGGCACGCGCGCGTTGGGCCGAGGGCGCCGGGCTCAGCGAGGAGCGGCTGCTGGACCTGTTGAAAGTGCTGCGCTTCGACCTGGCACGGGACGTGATGCACCTGCACGAGCACCTGCAGATGCTGATGTTCGCCGCAGGGCTGCGATTCGACGAGGAGTCGATGCACGCCGGCGCGGACTGGGTGGCACGCCAAGTCGCCGACGGCCAGCGCCGGTTGTCCCTGGCGGACGTCAGAGAAGGAATCCGGTCTCTGCGGCTGGAAGCAGGCTCATCGCGTGCGGTGGTATCCATCGCAACCCTGAAGCCGGACCCGATGGCGGAGGACGCCGACTACGCGGTGGACTGGGTGGATCGCTTCGAGGGCGCCTCACCGTATGGGAAGCGGCGCCCGCTGGCCCCAGCGACCTGGGCTCAGCTGCAGGCGGACATCGAAGCCGCACCGTATCGGATGCCGCCGGGCACGTCCGCGATCGCCGTCACCGGCAGCCTGCGTCTGGCACCCGCATTCGCGGTCGGCGCCGCCTTTCGCATGGTGACCGGCGTCGACCTGGCCGTGGCCCAGCGCGGACAGCTGTGGTCATCCGCCGAGGCGTACGAGACGCCGCTGGCACCGGCCGTGGACGAGCACCACCTCGATCTCGGTCCCGATCTCGCCGTGGCTGTCGCGGTCGCCATGGACCCGACGCAGGACGTGCTGGACTTCCTGCGCGAACAGCAGGTTCCCGTCTCCCAGCTGCTGGTCCTGCGCCCGCCCGGCGGAGCGAAGGACAACTCCGTCCCGGACGCCGCGGCGGCCAACGCCCTGGCCGTCGGCATCCGGAACCTGCTGCGCCGTGCCTGCCGCACGCACCCCGCGATCCACCTCTTCCAGGCCGGCCCCATGGGGCTGTCCCTGCTGCTGGGCAACCGGTGGAACCGCCTGCGTCCCACCGCTGTGTACGAAGACGTCAACGCCCAGCAGCTGTACGAGAAGGCGTTCACCATCGACGCGTGAGACGCTGGCAAGCCCTACGACCCCGCTGCCGGCGGCGGTGCGCCCTGCGCCAGGTGCAGGTCGTAGTGAAGCCAGAGTGAGGCGGTCACGCGCCGTCAGCCAGCCCAGCGCCACAGCAATCGGCAGCGGGTCGTGGAAGAAGAGCCCCTCCACCGCGGTGGTGCCGCCGAGACGCTGCGCCCACTCCTGCTGTGCGGCCTGCCAGCACTCCCAGACGTAGGTGGTCACCGCGGCGTAGGGGGGGGCGGAATCGTCGGGCAGGTGGGCGTCGTCGACCGTGGAACCAGCGGACGCCAGGCGTACGATCAGCGCGATCCGATGACGTTGCTGTCCGACCGCGTCGGGTACTTGATCGGGCTCGCATCGGCCCTGGAGCCAGAGTCTTGCCTGCTCCTCACCGTGGGACAGCAGCCCGAGTGCCTCCCACCTGCACAAAGAACGTGGATTCGATGTGCACGAACGCCACCGTAAACGATCATCTGGTCCTGGTGCAGGAGGGATTGTCAGTGCCGGGTCGTACCGTGGTGAACGAGCAGCCGTAAATGCCTGTTTGTGACCGCGGATCTCCCACCGGGGAGCCAGCGGCCGCAGCGTGCACCCGGGCTGGACGCGCCCGAGGAGGCACAACGCATGGGGAACGGCGAGCTTCTTGACTCGTTCCTGACGGCCCAACGGGGTCGCCAGCCCTCTCCCGGCCGGCCTGGCACTGTCAGGGGTGTGAGCCAGGCTCAGCGCTACCCAAAGCAGTCACATCTAGGATCGGAGGGCCCGATGGCTCACCTCAAGCAGCAGTTCAAGGATGCGCTGAGCTCCATCGAGCCCGGTGACGACAAGGCCAATGCGCCAGAGGCTCATCGCCTCGTCCGTGATGCCCTCGAGGCCGACGCGAAGCTCGCCGAGTACGGTGTCAGCCCTGTGCTGATCGGCTCCTACAAGCGCAACGTGTCGATCCGCAGGATCAAGGACGTCGATGTGTTCGTGCGTCTTGCCGATGTCCCTAGGGATGTCACGTCGAAGGACATCCTCGACAGGTTCTTCAAGGTCCTGCATGCGGAGTTCGGCACCGACTCCGACGGGCACCGGCGTACCAAGCGTCAGGACCGGAGCCTGCAGGTCTCCTTCCCGGAGTACGACCTCTATGTCGACGCGGTGCCCGCCCGTCCCTACGGTGACGGGACGTGGGAGATCCCGCAAAAGGGCGACGAGAACGAGTGGGTGCGCACCAACCCTGACGGGCTGACGGGCCTGTCGAGCGCGATGAATGCGGACCACGACGAGTACTACGTACCGACCGTCAAGCTGCTTCGCCAGACTCGTCGTGCCCTGCTCGGCACGAAGAAGCCCGGCGGATTCTTCCTCGAGATGGCCGTCTACCAGGCGTTCGCTTCAGGAGCAGTCTCGGGCGACGACCAGGCGGAGTACTACGTCTCCGCGCTGCGGGAGGTCAGCAGGATCATCGATGACTTCGTGACCTACGGCATCGCGGTGACCGACCCGACCCTGCCCGGGCACACCATCCGCATCCGTGCGACCGACGATGAACTGAACACCGCGCATACGCGGTTCGCCGACGCCGCGGCGTCGGCAGAAGCTGCGCTCGACGAGGAGGACGCGGGCCAGGCCGCGCTGGCGTTCCGGAAACTGCTGGGGACGAATGGCGATGGGGACACGGTCTTCCCGATGCCTCCCGGTTTCAACGAGGACGGCAGCAAGAAGGCATCCGCGATCTCGCCCGGCGCCCGCGTTGTGCCTGCCGGCAAGAGGACCTTCGGGTGACCTCTGTCGGCTTCGACGAGTACGTCGCACACGCACGGCAGCACTTCGAGGAGGGCCTGATCCGCGCCGGGTTCCGCGAGGTTGAAGCAGGATGGGAAGGGGCGGTCCCGCACTCGGCGGGCACGACTCGCGTCGTGATCGACCTGCCGCCCCGTTTCCCGTTTCGGCCGCCGAGGGTGGCGCCGGTCGACCACGACGCGGTGCCCTGGTCCTGGCACCGTGACCCGGACGGCGCTCTGTGCCTGGTCGCCGAGGATGATCATGAAGGGTTGTGGTGGACGGAGGCACCGGCGTTCCTCGAACACGTCACAGCGTGGTTCGAGCACGCGGACACCGGCTGGACGGACGACCGGCCCGACCTCGACCTCGACCGGTACTTCCATCAGTCCGCGGACCGGCGCCTCTACCTCTACGACGACCTCGGCCAGTACCTCAACCGCTCTGTCCGCTTCAGCCCATCCAGCAACAACACGATGCGGATCAGGCACGGCACCCGCCCCAGGAAGGCTCTCAAGCAGAGCAAGGACCGCTTTGGGTACGTGGCCGACCTCGGCGAGGTGGACGTGCCGCCGCGAACCTGGGCAGACATCTGTGCCCGGCTCGACTCGAACGCGGAGCTGGACCGCAGAATCCGCCAGCAGTCCGTCGCAGTCGTCGTGCTGGTCTACCGACGCGGTACCCGCGAGGGCGCGATCGTGCTGGACGTAGCGCCCACGAAGGAGGACGGCACGTCCGTCACACGTCTGCGCTCGGGCGCAGACACCGAGGCAGCCCGGTCTGCTCGCGCAGGCGTCCTGGCCCCCGCACTGCGTGAATCCAGGGTCGCAGTGGTCGGCCTCGGCGCTTTGGGCTCGTTCATCGCCGACATGCTGGTGCGCTCCGGGGTCCGTCACCTCACTCTCATCGACGACGATGTCGTCATGCCGGGAAACCTCGTCCGCCACCTCGTGGGACCCGATACGGTCGGACTGCCGAAAGTCGAAGCGGTCAAGCGACACCTCGTCAGGCAGAACGAGGCGCTGGCCGGTGGCATCGTCATCATCAATGGCGCGCTTACCTCGGGTGCCGAGGCGGTTGACCATCTGCGGAACCACGACCTCGTCGTGAACGCCACCGCCGACTTCGCCACCACCGCACTCCTGCACGTAAGCGCCCGGGCAGTGGGCACACGGGTCCTGTCCGCGGCGCTTCAAAACGACGGCAGGACCTATCGCATCGACGTACTGCCACCGCTCGAAGATGCCGCACCGCTGCCGCCTTCGACGACCGGAGCCGACACCGAGGCAGCGCCCCTGTTCGAAGCAGGCTGCGGAAGCCCTATCTCCCCAACGCCGCCCCACGCGGTGATCGAGGCAGCAGCGGCAACCGTCCGCCACGCCATCGGCCTCCTCGTGGACCGCCCTCTCCATCCTGCTGGGGAGACGCGGCACCTCCACTCCGCCTCACAAGGGAGCCACCAGTGACCCGGCCGGCACCACGGATCGAGCTGCGCCAGGAGGCATACGAGGTCATCGCGTCCGCGACCGCCCGGCAGCTGCCGCGGGAAACGGGTGGCATCCTCCTCGGCTACCGGGAAGACGCCAACGTCGCTGTCACCTATGCCCTCGTGGTTGACGGACAAGGAGCGTCCACCCGCAGGTACGTGCGCGATGACGTCAAGGCGAACGCGCTCCTCGCAGAGTTCCTGGCCCAGCGAGCGGATGACGATCCAACCGGCTACGTCGGCGAGTGGCACAGCCATCCCGCACCGTCCGGACCGAGTTCGACAGATGTTGCTGCGATGCGGGCGACGGCCCGGGAGCACGACGGCCCGGTCGCGCTCCTCGTTTACGCTCCCGGCGGGGCGGATCCCTTCTCCGGGCTGATCACCCGGCGCCAACGATGGGGATGCGTCACCAGCAAGGCAGCAACGGTCCTTCCGCCACCACAGAGATTCGAGGCACTGGGGCCACTACAGGAGGGCGCGGTTCGGCGTGATGGCGCGGTGTTCATCTCCTACCGGCAGTCGGATGGCTCCCCGCAGGCCGATTCGATCGAGAACTTGCTCAGGGCCGCCGGTCTCGTCGTGTGGAGAGACCGCACTGACCTGCGCCCAGGCACGACGATCGATCGCCTCGAGCAGGCCCTGACCACCGGGCTTTCGGCAGCCGTGCTCGTCGTGACACCGGAGATCGTCCACAGCGACATCGTTCGAGAACGTGAGCTGCCTCGGCTGCTACAACTGGACGAGGACCCTGCCTTCAGCCTGTGCATCGCGAACAAGATCGCCAGAGCGGGAAGCGATGCACAGTGCGACTACGACGCACCGGACCGGCTCCTGAGACTCGCTCCCTCCCGCACCCTCGCCGACAAGAAGCAAAGCAACATGCTCCAGCCGTCCGGCGAGCGCGAGATCGTGCGGGACCTGCTGATGCACCGGGTCGAACAACGCAAGTCCGCCATCCGCAACGAGGGCCGCGCCTTCACGATCCGAGTCCAGACCCGCCCTGACCCCCTCGCCGTGGACGCCGGCGAGGACGATCTCCACATCCGCATCAGGGCCGCCGACGACGGGCGTCTGCCGTCACGAGAGGGACTCAAACTCCTGCAGACCACACTGCCCCTGATCAGCGACGCCGTCTACGCCACCGGCGCGCACACGGTACGCGTAACCGGCGGAGCCCACCTGTCGGTGGCCCTGGCCCTGGGAGCCGCCCTGCCCGAGACGAAGATCGGCAACGTTGAGGCCGTCGACCTCCGCGACGCCCTGTGGACATCCGTACAAGCCGGCGACGACCCGCTGACCAGTGAACTTCATACGCAACCCGTTGACCTCGCGCCAGCCCAGACATCCGATGGCCACAACCGCGTCGCGATCTTCGTCAGCCTGACGCCCGCTCCAGACCGGACCGCATTCGAACAACTCCTGCACGAGTCCAGCGACGGCTTCGCGGCCGCCGCCGTAGTCTCTGTCGTCGGCGAGAACCGGCTCGACCCGCGCGAGGCCGCACGCCTCAGCACGGCTATCGCACAACAGATCAAAGAGCTGGCCGCACGCAACGGCCGTGCGGAGGTGCATCTCGCCTTCCACGGCCCCTACGCGATGGCCCTGCTTGTAGGGCGATACCTCAACACACTGCGCACCGTCGTCTACGAATGGGACAACGCGACCCCCGAGGGGCCGCCCCGCTACACCCCAGCTCTCGTGCTTGAGCCAGGTGTCACCGGCGGACCGATCACCGAGACCCTGCTCGGCCTATAGGCGTGGCGTCGGAGACACCCCCCGCGATGATCAGCAGACCTTGGCCCGGGGGCGTTGTCAGTGGTGGGTCTTACGGTGGTGGACGAGCAGCCATCGATGCTTGTTGCGGTCGCGGCACCCGATCCGGGAGCCTGTGGCCGCGGCGTGCACCCGGGCTGGACGACCCGCCCGAGGAGGCATGCCACCATGGGGATCGACGACGCGTTCGACGCGCTCCAGAAGACCGTCAACGAGGACATCGGCAAGACCAGATTGGCCCGCGAGCGCCGGGACCTGTTCAAGAGCGCCCTCGGCGGTGAGCCGGATGTCCTGGAGACGTTCGGCTCGGGCTCGCTGAGCCGCAGCACGCAGCTCAAGCCCATCCACGACGTGGACATCATCGCCATCTACGACCTCGACGAGCACCCCGAGTGGGGAACCGACGGGCCGAGCGCGGAAGACGCCCTTGAGCACATCCGCGGCCAGGTCAACCGGCTACTGAGCCAGAGCAGCGGCACCCACGGCAACGTGGTGAGGCACACCCTGCTGCGCAACCACGCGGTCAAGTGCTTCCTCGACGACCCGGACGACCCGGACGCCTTCACCGTGGACGTCATGGCCGCACTGCGCCAGGCGGACGGCTCGCTGCTCATCCCCGAGACGCTGAGCACCCGGTGGGTGCCGGCCGACCCGGAGTACCTCATCGCACAGGTGGCCGACCACCAGCGTGCCTGGTCGCACTTCCGGCCGTTGGTGAGGGTGCTCAAGCAGTGGCGGCACACCGTCCCGGTCGAGGGGCGCATCAAGTCCCTCGTCATGGAGGTCCTCGCCCTGAACTGCATGCCCAGGTCCGGCAACCGGTCCCAGGGACTGAAGACGTTCTTCACCGCCGCCGCGGTCCAGGTCAACGAGGGCGTGTGGGATCCGGCCGGCCTGTGCGGGGAGATCCAGCCGGACCTGGACCGTGCGGGCCTGTCCGCGGTGTTCGCCGAGGTCGCGGACGTCGCCGAGCGGGCCTGCGCGGCGGCGGCCGAGGGCGACACCGACGACGCGCTGCGGCTGTGGCAGGAGATCTTCGGCGAGGGCTTCCCGGCTCCCGCCGCTCCGGCCAAGGCCGCCACGCTGATCACCGGGACGCCCGCGTTCATCACCCCGCGCCCCATCAAGGACGCACCCCAGGGATGACGACCGCGCCCGCCCCCGCCGGCACTGCGCCCAACTACTCCTGGTGGGCCTGCGAACCGCGCCGGCTGCACCGCGACCGCGAGGAGATCGCCGCCCACTTCCCCAACCTCGCCTGGAATGAGGAAGGAGCCGGCATCTGGGAGGGAACACTGCCCCTCTGGCCGTTCGACCGGCCGGAGCCCGCGCACCTCACGAGCTGGGTCGGTGAGGAAGGACTTCGGCTGCGTGTGGAGTACAGCCAGGCCTACCCCATGGTGGCGCCCCGGCTCGTCCCGCTGGATCCGCTGCCCGAACCGTACGAGTGGACCCAGACCCGCTGGCACGTCAACGGCGACGCCACCCTGTGCCTCCTGCGCGAGGCCGCCCTGTGGACCGGCCGCGACTCGATCGTTGACCTGCTACTCAAGGCAGCAGGCTGGCGAGTCGAGTACGCCCTCATGAAACACAACAAGATCGAGCGGATGACCGACAACGGCATCGTCGACGACGACCGCTTCGACCACCTCCTCACCCAGCCTCCGGTCCCGCCCGACAACACCGAGCACAGCGACCAGGACACAGCCGGACAGGACGGCCCGGCATGCTGATCCTCATCCCACAGCAGGCCGCGGAAAAGGTGCGCTCTCTGGGATCGTGGGGGCGGCTGTCCCTGCGCATCAACGACCCGGAACAGTTCGCTGTTGTCCGGGGCTTGTCGCAGCAGGGCCAGGCGATCTTTCCGGTGGAACCGTCACCCGAGCACCGTCTGCTGGCCAGCTACCCGGCCGTCTCCACCGGCTGGTGGCTGAGCGTCAGTCCTGACCTGCACTTGATGTGGCTGGCTCTGATGGCACGACGCGGTACCTCTCTCACCCTCGACGCTTTCAGGGCCGCCGTGCCCAGCGGCTACAAGGCACCCGGAGCGCCGGGCTACTTGGCCATCACCTACGCCCCAGGGCTGAAGGACGCCTACCCCGAACACGGTCTCCCGGACCTCCTTGCCTGGCACGTCACGCCCGGCGGTGCGCAACCCATCGCCGTGTCCGTCGAACCGGACATCACCGGTATCCGGCAACTGGACGACCACTGGCCCGTGCACGAGCTGCAGAGCAAGCGGATCATGCTCGTCGGAGCAGGAAGCATCGGCTCGGCCACCGCACACGCCCTCGCCGGCTACGGCATCGGCTCTCTCACCCTCATCGACCCCGACCGGCTCGCCTGGCACAACCTCGTCCGGCACACCAGCGCACGCAGGCACATCGGCCGGCACAAGGTCACCGCTCTCGCCGAGGAACTCACCGCACTGCGCCCCGACACGAAAGTCGCCGCCCACGCCCTGGACGTCATCGAACACGCCGACCGGATCCGGGCCCTCCTCACGGACACCGACCTTGTCGTCTGCGCGGCAGACGGGGTGGCCGCGCGCCGTGTCACCGGCCACTTGGCCCGCCGCGCAGGTCTCACGGCCGTTCTCGCCTGTGTCCTGGAAGACGGCGCCCTCGGTGAGATCCTCCGACTGCGCCCTTGGCCTGATCACGGCTGCCTCACCTGCCGGCGCCACAGCCTCGCCGAGGCCGGCGGCCTCGATCCCGAGCCCACCCTGGATGCCGGTTACGGCACCGGCACGACCCACCGGCCGATGACCGCCGTCGGCACCGACCTGCACCTGATCGCCCATCTCGCGGCCAAGACCGCCGTCGCCACCCTCCTGGAACGCGCCGGACACCCCGACCAGCGCCTGCCGGGCGAACACGCCCTGCTCGGCCTGCGCCGCCAACCCGACTGGGCCCCACCCTTCGACCTCGACCGCACTGCCGAACTGCGCTGGCTCGACGCCACCCCGCCCCGACCCGGCTGCCCCACCTGCGAAACACCATGACCCAGCAGCCCGTCACCACCGTCCACCTCACCGCGCAGGCCACCCGCGTCATCACCACGGAGCTGCGCACGGCCGACCACACCACAGAAACCGGAGGCATCCTGCTGGGCCACCACACCCACGACACCGTCACCATCCACCACGCCGGGACCCCCGGCCCCGACGCCGTCCGCACCCCCACCTACTTCCTGCGCGACCTGGCCCACGCGCAGGCCCTCGCCGACCGGGCGTTCACAGCCGACGGCAGTGTCTGGGTCGGCGAATGGCATACCCACCCCACCAGCCGGCCGGTCCCCAGCGCACGCGACACCGCCACCTACCGGCAACTCCTCGACGACCCGGAGCTGGGATTCCACAGCGTCATCGCGGTCATCCTCGCCCGTTCCGAACGCCGCTGGGTCGGCGCGGCCTGGACAGCCCGGCACGACCGGATCACGCCGGTGCAGCTGCGGCTCGACGATCCCGTCGGGTGATGCCCGCAGGACACCCCCGCGGCTAGAGCGAGCGGCGCCGTACGGCACCGCTCACGATCAGGATCTTGTGGGCGGACCAGTCCGCGTGGCAGGGCTCGCAGACCGTCTTGATCCAACCTCCGGGGAAGTCCTTGCGTGCACGCGGTCGGCCAACCGCCCCGCAGAATTCGCACGTGGCGGCCGCCTCCGTGACAGACGCCGCCACCAACGCCATCGCCGCCTCGGGCACGGACTGCGTGCCAGCGGTGACATGGATGCGCAAGCCGCCGAGCTTCTCCGACACATCGGTGACCCGGTAGCCGGGCACGACCACGTTGAGCTGCGCGTGCAGGCGTTCCAGCAGAGGATGCCAACCCGGTCCGACGGCACGCAGCCGCTCGGGGATCTGCGCTCCTGCCCCAGCGATCCGGTTCCCTTGGTCCTCCACGCAGGCATCATCTCTCACACGACCCGACCTGCAAGACAGCGCTACGGCAGGCTGGTTTCGCCGAACTGGATGATCTCGGACTGCCGGCCCCAGGCGAAGTTCCGGCGCGATGCCGACAAGATCTGCCCAGGCACTGCTCGGCCTCGTGGCGAAGGTACGCGGGCGCGGTCGGCCAGCCCGGTGCGCGGCTGGTGCCACGAGCGGTTTGTGCCGACGCACTTCGGCGCGCACGGTGCCAAGCCGCCGGATGTCCTGCCGCCCTAGTGATCGTTGTGGTGCCGGATGGGCTAGGGCAGGGCTAGGGCGTGTCTGACAAATGATCACCTGGCTGGTTCGCGGAGCCAGAGGATCAGGGAGGCCAGGGCGATACCGGCGCGGTAGCGATCGGCGAGCTTGTCGAATCTGGTCGAGATCGCGCGGAACTGCTTGAGGCGGGTGAAACATCGTTCGACCACGTTGCGATCGCGGTGCGGACGTGGCTCGTCTGGCAGACAGGTGCACCGACCGAGCCCGTCCGCGACCGCAGACGGCGACCCCATCGGGACGGGGCGATGCGACGGAGGTCGGGAATGGCCGCGCCGTACCATCGCGGTGAGGGCGAAGCGCCAGGCCGAGATTCCGGCACCGGTGTGAGGGAGGGACCAGGATGTTCGGTTGGAAGAAGAAGCTCAACGGTCTGTTCGATTTTGACCAGTTCAACGATCTGACAGTGCAGCTCAGGCCCGACCTGAGTCGGGAATCGCTGGGCGTCGGGCCCGACTTCCCGGGCGTCGCCCCGAACCCGCTCCTGAGCAGTGATGCACGGAAGCGCAATGCGGAACTGCGTACGGGGGCGCTTGCGCTCGGCGTTCTCGTCGACTGGCGGGAGGTCAACAGCAATCCACGCGTGGTCCTGATGTTCGACGTGGAGACCGCCGGCGGCCGCTCGTTCCGCGGTATCGCAGACGAAGACCTCACCATCACCGAGCTCACCCGACTCGCCCCAGGCCAGACGTTGCCCGTGCGCTACCGGTTGGCCGTCATGGACCACTACGTCGCCCTTGCCCGGGACGCGGACCCCGCCCACGTGCAGCAGCTCTCTGACGAGATCGCGAGCCGCAAGCGGGCCTGACCCGAAGCCATTGGCCATATCCCTGAGGCTTGTCCGACGATTGATCTTGTGGCAGGTCGAGGTGAGTTGACGGACGCGGCGTGGGAGCGAATAGATCCCCTGTTGCCGCAGGTGGACGGGCGTGGCCGTCCGTGGCGTGATCACCGGCAGGTGGCCAACGGTGTGTTGTGGCGGCTGCGGACCGGGGCCCCGTGGCGCGACCTGCCCGGGCGGTACGGGCCGTGGCAGACCGTCTACGAGCGTTTCGCCCGCTGGGAAGCGGACGGCACGTGGGCAAGGTTGCCGGAAGAACAGCCGTGTGAACAACGCTGCGGGTCAATACACCTAGGACCAGTCGTCGTCGGAGTCGGTGCGGCCGACGAGCATGTCGTCGAGGAGCTCCTTGGTGATGGCTTCGGTCCCGTCCTCGATGGCTTGCTGGGCGGTCTGGCAGAGGAGTTGGTCGAGGGTGTCCATGTAGCCGCCGGTGCGCTCGTGGAGTTCCTCCTCGAACTCGAGGAGCGCTTCTGCGCCGGGCACGTGGTTGTAGAGGCGCAGGTTTTTGTCGTAGCGCAGCAGGACACTGCGCCAGTCTTCTTCGTCCCCTTCGGAGAAGGGGATGGGGCGGATCCACATCACGGGCAGGGTGCTGCGGAACTGCTCGGAGGTGCGGGGCCGTTCGCCGCGGCGGCGGTTGTGGAGGCCTTCGTTGACGATGTCGGTGGCGCCGCGGCCGCAGTAGATGATGGAAACCCGCAGGCGGGCCTGGAGGCAGTCGAAGTAGTCGAAGGCTGCGGCCAGGTCATTGTCGTGGATGCGGTTGATGCCGTCGATGAGGATCAGCGAGGTGCGGCTTTCCCGCATGGCGTGGACGACGGGTTCGGTCATGTCGGTGCTGCGGTAGGTGCGTTTGTCGAGGTTGATGGTGTGGTCCATGTCGAAGAAGTCCGCGAACGGCAGCGACCAGTCGAGGTTGTGCTCGTGGCGTGGCGGGACGTTGATGTAGACGACGGGGGTCCATTCGTCATCCGGCCGCCGTTCCAGCTCCAGGATGCCCTGGTAGGCGCGGGCGATCTGCAGCAGCAGGGTGGTCTTGCCGGCGCACCCGTCGATGATCATGCTCATGCGTTTGCCGACGGGCCGGAACCGGTTGGTGCGCAGGGCGCGCCGGGCGTCCTTGAGGCCTCTCGTCACATCCGGGGTGGACACGGGCAGCAGCTCCCCGTGGTACATCATCCGCGGGTCGGTGTCGGTGACCTTCGTGCCCTGGGGCGCGCAGTCCTGCAGGTCTGGAGGCTCAAGGCGGCGGTGCACGAAGTCCATCAACCCCGCGCGTACCGTGAGCAGTTCGGGGTCCAGCGGGGTGAACAGGGCCGGCGGGGATGCGGAGCCGACCGGCTTTTGGGTGGGGTGCGCCGTGTCCATTCAGGTCTCCTCGGGATCGTCGCCGGACGATCCCGGCTGGGTTTCGGGCTCGGACTCGGGCGGCTGTGGTGGGGGAGCGGAGAGTCCACGGAAGATGTCCCCGGCCGACCCTGCCAGGCTGTGCGGACCGCCCGGAACCGGGCGTCGTCGTCGCAGCCGGCCCGGCGAGGTGGCTTCCTCTGCCGGTGCCGGTGCCGGTGCCGGTGCCGGTGCCAGCGTGGGCGGGGGTGCAGTCGTGGGCGACGCGGCGCGCTGGCCGGGGAAGAGGTCCTTGGCAGCGACATTCAGGGACGGCGCCGGCGCCACGCTGCCCGGAGTGGCCGGCACGATCCCGGCATACGGGCTGACGGGCGGTTCGGGGGCCGGGGCGGGCTGCGGGACGAACGCGGCCGCGGGAGTACTGCGGCGGCCGGGGGAGGGGCCGTTGCGGGCGCGGGTCAGCAACACGTCCACAGCCCGGGCGATGTCCTCCTCGCTGTCCTCCCGCCCGGTGCGCTCCGTGACCAGGAGGGCGGCCTGCTCCCACAGATACTGAGTCCAGGCGTCCTTGATCAGATGCTGGTACCTGAAGTCGAAGGGCACCCACGGGCTGCGGGACGGCTCGTCTTTGACGGTGTGGTCATACAGCCACACCCGGCTGGGCTCGTAGGGGTTGTAGTAGACCGACCAGCGCCGGCCCCGCCCCTTGATGCCGGTGCGGCGGTTCTTGAAGTCGCGGATGCGGTGGCTGACATAGGTCCGGTTGTCGATCTTGATGCCGTCGCGGGTGACGATGCGCTTGGCGTGGAGCAGCAGTTTGCGGCTCTCGTCGAGGGTGACCGGGCGCGGCACGCCGCCCTCCGTGGCCACCGCGGCCGCATACATCTGGTTCGGGGTGAGCACCAGGCCGGGCCAGAACGGCGAGCGCAGGCCCTCGTGCGGGCTTTGCTGATATTCGGTGGCCACCCACTCGTGCCACAGATCCTGCAGTTCGTTCAGCGACCACAGCCGTCCCTTGCCGACGTTCTTGCCCCGGGCGGTGGGGTGGTTGCCGGTGTAGTTGGCGACGAACTGGCAGAACCCGCTCTTGATCGTGGCGTTGGCACGCTCGATGACCGCCTTGTCGGTGGCGGTGCGCTCCCGGGCGGGCTCCACGTCGATCTGCAGCATGCTGCACGCTTCCCGGAAGTGGCGGGACTTGAAGATCCTGGCGTTGTCGACGACGACCGTCTTGGGGCGGATCACCGGGCGGGCAGCGGCGCCGGCCATCCGCGGATCACTGGCCAGCATCCGGGCATACGGCAGGTCGGAATTCTCCGCCAGCGCTACGGGCGCCCAGCCGGGGCGCGCGGCCAGCGGCGCCATCGCCTGCCCCAACAGCAAAGTGGCATCCAGCGCCTTGGTGCCGCGCCCGCCGCGGCGCCGACTGCCCGGTCCCTTCTTACGGCCCGGAGACTTCGGCACCATCATCCCGGCGACGAAGCTGCGCGAGAGCACGTCGATGCCGTACGTCAGCTCCACCGACACGGGACGCCCGTCGTCCCCGCGCGCGAGCACATCCAGGCCGGTGGAGTCGATCTGCACGCGTTCGCCCAGCAGTGTGACCGGCACCGGCGCGTAGGGCGGCTCCGGAGCATCGGCCTGCGTGCCGCCCGCGGCGCTCGACGAGGCCTTCGAGATTCCCATCCGCTTCAGCAGGTCGTAGAAGGTGGAGCGGGCCGGCATCAGGTCGCGGTACTCCTGCGGATAGCTGCGGCGCAGCGCCGCACGCACCCGCTTGCGCAGCCGGGACCAAGTGCCCGCCGATTCGCCCTCCTGAGCCTTGTCCTCCTGGCGGATCACCTTCAGCACCCGCTCGTCCACGTTCCCGAACGGGTTGCCGGTGCGCAGCCACCGCCGGTCGATGAGACCGAGCAGCCCCTCCTTCTCGTAGGCCAGGCACTTGCGCTGCACGGTGGCGACGGATCCCGAAAGCCCGGCCGCCTGCAGCTCGGCGGCCTTCAACGTGTAACGCGCGGTGCGGGTGGTGACCGCGACGTCGTAGCCGCGACGCGGCGTGAATGACCCCTCCGGAACACGGACGGGGCGCCCGGTCAGCACCTCCCGGACGTGCCTCTCCCAGCAGCGCACCTCCTTCAGCTGCTGGGGGGACAGACGGTCCAGCAGCGACAGATCCGCCACCGGCTCCGGTTCCTGCGGCACTCCATGAACCATCAGCACCGCGAAGTCCGGGGCCGCGACGAGCTGGGAGACCAGCGCCAGCGCGTCCTGCCCGGCCTCGTCCATCGCCGACAGGTGCACGGTGGCGCCCTGCACCGCTCCCACCAGGTAGCAGCCGGACTTCCAGCGAACCGTCATCCCCGGCTGCAGCGTGGGCGCTGTCTGCGCCGGGGCATCCGCCGGCACGGCCAGGGGGGCGTTCATGCGGCCGCTCCGGCCGCCCAGACCAGGCTGTCGGGTGTCAGCGGCTGCTCCCAGTGCGTCGTCAGCTCACCCGTCCACAGCAGGTGCCAGCTATAGGCCCGGCCATGCTCCGGCAGCAGGTCCGCCGCATCGGCGGCCTCGGCCACGGACAGCGGCCGGGCGAACACCTCAAGCAGCAGGCTGCGCGCCCTGTCGTCGGCGCACTCGTCGTGGCGGAACTGGGAGACGAGATACACGTTGCGGCGCAGCTGGCCGCCCGGGGCCAGGGCGACGTCCACCTGCCAGCCCGCCTCCGAAGCGGCTTCCCGCGCAGCGGTCACCTCGTGTGCGTCCGGCTCGGTGCCGGAGGGGGAGTAAAGGTAGAGCAGCTGCTGCTTGTCGACCGTGCGGGCCATGAACGCCGGATGCACCACGCCCGAATCCGGCCCGTCCTGCCACTCGATCTGCAGGCACGGCGCGGCCAGGTAGGCGATGTGCGGGTCGCGGTCGAGGAACATGGCCGCACAGGCGTGCTCCGCTGACCTGCAGCTGATGTCCTTCTTGGTGGTCGACGACCACCACTGCCGCACCTTCGACTTCCGCCCCTTGTAGGCCCGTTGCTCATGCAGCACCGGCCACTCCTCCACCGGCAGCCCCCGCAGGGCGCGGGCCGGCACGAGGTGCTCATGGCCGATGTCGTCGCGGTGACGTACCTGAACCTCCACCGGCTGCTCCCCTCGCACCGTGTCTTACGGCTGGCGTCTTCGGCACGACACTCAAGCGTCTGGGCGCCGGCGCCACGGCGTAGCCAAGAGACCGGTGTTCACTCGAACGGGTGGAGCGGATTTGCGTTCTTGGTGCTGTGTGCGCTAACGCACGCAGCACCGGGAGGCCGTGCGGTTTCCCCTGGAGTCCGCGGAGATCATCCAGCTCACCGAGCTGCTGCTGTGCCAGGCCGGCCGGGCCCAACGGCGCCTGCAGGAGCGGGACCAAGAGCAAGGGGGAGCGGCCGGTCAGAGGAACAACCGGTCCATGGTGTTGGGCAGACGCACCCACGGCAGGCAGGAGAGGTCTTCCACCGCGGCCAGGCAGGACGGCAGTTCGTGCCCCGTAGCCCGCCGTACCACGTTGCTGGGAGGCGGTTGATCGCTGAACAATTCCGGGACGCCGCGGCTCAGCGGCTGGTGCTGGCTGTGCCACTCCGTCAGTGGCCTCGCGAAGGTGAAGCCGTGCCGCCGGGTCGCCCGCTCCAGCCACTTGCGGTAGTCGGCCTGCCCGAGTTCTCCGTACAGGCGGCGCACCTCCAGCCAGGCCAGGTCCCGCGTCAGCAGGGACAGCCGGCTCAGCTGCGCCAGCGGCCGCACCCGCTGTTCACCCAACTGCTTGGCCAACGCGGCCCATTCCTCCGTCCGTGCCGGGTCCTCGAGGTAGCCAGAACGCACAAGGATGGAGCAGGCGTCCGCGAACACCCACCGGGCGGCCGGGCCGAGATCCCTGCCCAGGCGGTTGAGTCGCTGCTGCGCGCGGACGACGTCCTTGAGGTTGCTCAGATCGATGTACGGATGCTGGGTGCTGCGGGAGTTGTCGGTCCAGCGGTGATGGCGCAGGCACACGTGCCAGGGGTCGGGCAGGATCAGCCAGGCGGGGGAGCGGGTGCCGCGCTGCGCCGCGCACAGCGAGCAGGCCTGGACGATGTAGCCGGCGCGTGCATCCCACGGCCACTCCCAGTCGTCCTTGTCACCGTCGGACATCAGGAACTCATCGCGCAGGCCGACCAGACGCCTTTGCATCTCGGCCACCGTGTACCCCGCCAGGTTGGCCAGGCGCTCGCGGGCGTAGCGGCTGAGGTACATCTCGGTGTACTGCGGCTCGACCGGCAGCATCGGGCCGATGCCCATGCTGCGCAGCATGTCTTCCATCGGCAGATGGTTGCGGGCGGCCAGGCGCGTCACGTACGAGCCGGTGGACTCGCCGGCAAGGAAACGCAGCCGCAAGTGCAGGCGCCGCCGCCCCAGCCGTTCGTCCCGCTGCTCCGCCATGATGCACTCCCGGGAGTCCGCTGACCGCGACTTCCATCCAACTCCCCTCGTCGGCACGGGACAGGGCAGGCGCCGCAAACGATCGGAATCCGGCCCAACCTGGCCTTCGCGCCAGTCTCATACGTGCAAGTACAGAGAAAACAGAACAGCTGTGGTCAACATCGGCCGGGCCCTGGGGGGAAGCTGCCACGCTCGCCTCATCAGCAGGCGCTGGGGGCGCCACCTCCCGCCCCTGGCAGAAGGAGGGAGTCAGCGCGTCACATGTCCGACCGTGCTCAGCTGCGCCCTCACCAGGAAGAAGCCGTCGGTGCAGGAGTGGACGCCTTGCTGCACAGAAGGCTGGCAGCCGCGACGATCATCGCCGCCTGCGGCACCGGTAAAACCCTCATCGGCAAGCGCATCGCCGAGCACTTCACCGCACGCGGTCCCGTTCTCGTCCTGGTCCCCACCCTGGAACTGCTGATCCAGACGGCGGCCCGCTGGCTCGCCGACGGCAGCTTCGACCAGCTCATCGGCATGTGCTCGCTGCCCGGGATTCATGACCGCAGACTCCGCGGCCACCTCCTGCTCACCTCGGACTCGCACGCACTGGCACGCCGTGTCGCCAAGGGCGGCCGCACGGCCGTCTTCGCCACCTACGCATCGCTGCCCGCCATCGGCGACGCGCACAGCGCCCACGGTCTGCCACGGTGGGCTTTCGCCCTGGCCGATGAGGCCCACCGCACCAGCGGCGACTGGGACAAACGCTGGGGACTCATCCACGACGACCGCATCATCCCGACCGCGCACCGCCTGTACATGACCGCCACACCCCGCAACTGGCGCGCGCCCACCCGCACACAAGCACGCCCCCGCATCGAACGGCTCGCCTCGATGGACGACCCCACCGTCTACGGCCCCGTCGTATACCACCTGGACCTGGCCCAAGCGATCGAACGAGGCATCCTCGCCGACTACCAGCTCGTCATCCCCGAAGTCCGTGACCCCAGGCTGCGCGACATCCTCCACGACTGCCTGCCCACCCCGCACCTGGACGGACTGCGCCTGGCCACGATGCAGGCAGCGCTGCTGACGGCCATGGCCGAACACGACGTGCGCCGGGTGTTGACCTTCCACGGCCGCATCGCCGCCGCCCGCGGCTTCGCCAACTCGCTGCCCGAGACCGCCGCGGCCCTCGCCGACCACACCGGCATCCGCAATCCCTGGGCGCGCGCCCTGTACAGCCGCCAGCCGGCCTGGCAACGCCAGCAGTACTTCCAGGAGTTCGCCCACTTCTCCGCCCTCGCCCCCGGCAGCGTCGCTGACAGCCACGATGGCGCCGTCCTGTCCAGCGTCCGCGTGCTGAGCGAGGGCGTCGACGCCCCCGACACCGACGGCATCTTCATCGCCGATCCCCGCCGCAGCCCCAGCACCATCGCCCAGACCGTCGGCCGGTCCCTGCGCAAACCACCCGGCCAGGCCAAACGCGCCTCGATCTTCCTGCCCGTCTACATCGCCCCCGGCCAGCCCGTCCAGGAGGCCATGGAATCCTCCGAGTTCTCCGATTTCTGGGCGTTCTTCAACGGACTGGCCGTCTATGACACCAAGCTCTACCAGCGGTTCGGCCGCCGCATGAAGAAGCGGCCCCAGCCCATCCCGGCCCGCCCCCACCGCGCCGCCGAAGTCAACCGCACCCTGGCCCTGCGCACCCACCAGCCACCCCACAACGCCTACTGGAGCGACGGCTGGCAGGCCGCCCAGGCCTTCCGCACCCACCACGGCCATCTCAACATCCCCAGCGAGCACGTCACCCATGACGGCCTGGCCCTGGGCCAGTGGATCGGCCAGCAGCGCTCCCTGTACGCCGCGGGTGCCCTGCCGGCAGCCCGCATCGCCGCCCTGACCAGCCTGGGCATCTCCTGGCCGCACCCGCCCGACAGCTTCGAACATCGCCTGAACCGCGCCACCGCCTACGCCACCCGCCACGGCACCCTCGCCCTGGGCAAACACGCCCACGGAGGCGACCGCGCCGTCGCCGCCTGGCTGGAGACCATGCGTCGCCGCGCGGATACCGGCCAGCTTGCCCCCGCCCGCATCGCCGCCCTCAACTCCGTGGACCCCTTCTGGAATCCGCCGTGGAGCCTGCGCTGGCAGTACACCTATGTCCAGATCCGCCGCCGTCTGACGGGCAGCACGTGGCGATGCACCTACCACCGCGACGACAGCCTCGACTCGGCCTGGGACAGCTGGCTGGACCGGCAGATCACCCACTACCACCTGCTCGATGCGCAGCAAAAACACCTGCTGGATGCCCTGGCACGGGCCTGTCCCGACGCACACCCGCACAGCATGCTGCTGACCCGCCCGGCCAGCCTGCGAGCCCGGGCCTTCAACCGCGGCCTGCGCGCGGCACGCCAATACCACCAGCGGCACGGTCATCTCCAGGTACCGGCAGACCATGCCGAAGACGTAGACGGTGACGAGGTCATGCTCGGCGCCTGGCTGGCACGGCGCCGCCGCGACAGTGCACAGATGACCCCCGACCAGCGCACCGCCCTTGACGTCATGGGCTTTGAACTCCTGCCAGCCTTCCTGGCTCCCCTGTCCTGCGATGCCGCAGCGTGACACCTACGGCAGCAGCCCGTCAGCGGCCCGATTTGCCCTGCGGCGCAGCATCGGCAACGAAGTAGAACACCCGGCTGCCCCGCTTGGCCCGCTGCACCCGGCCCTGCTTCACCAGAGCTTCCAGGGCGTGCCGCATGGCCGGCTCCTTGATCCTGCGCTTGGGATGGGCCCGGCGCAGCACCGCAGCCACATCGTTGGAGGAGCGAGGCTCTCCGTGCCGCCGTAGCTCGCCGACGACCAGATTCCGCAGGGTCGGCTCCTTCGCGGCCGGGCCGACGGGCTGCTCGCCAACGCCGCCGTGCGAAGCGCCGTCCTGGACGGGACCGGCCGGGGCGGCAGCCTCGCCGTTGCCACCCTCCGCGCCCGGAAACGGGGGCAGTTGTTCCTGCATGCTCGACAGCCACGCCTGGTCACGTTCTAGGAGGCGAAGCTGATCCTGCAACGCGGCAACTTCCAGCTCGATTCGCTCACGTTCCTTCGCGATGAGCTCCAACTCTGCCGTCATCATGGCGGTGTACTTGGCGCGCAAGGACACAGGTTCCGCGACAGGTTCTGGCATGAATCCGCCCTTCATGACGTTGCACGGTGCTGATCCGACGCTATCGACCGCCACCGCGCCCCGGCGCCGGAACCACAGGGGAATCCGTTTGGTACCCGCATTGGCTCACTCGCTTCCTCAACCTGCCGCAGCATGACGGTATTTGCCCTGCCCGTCTGAGGTGTCCCGAAGCCCTGCCGCTCCCTGGCGGGTCCTCAGCAGACACGGCGCTTCGGGCCTCCGCGCGATAGGACAAGGATCCGTCAGGGCCCCGAAGACAGCACGCAGGGCTTCCGCGCAGCGCCCCAGACGGTCTTTGACGCCGCCTCAACCCGCACCCTAAAGTAGATGCCGAATCAGATATAAGAGTCCGCATGGAAGGGTGTGACGAGCGTGCTCCTGACGACGGGACAGGCAGCCGAGGAACTTGGCTGCGCCGTCACGACTTTCCGGCGCCTCGTGCATGCCGGACTGCTTCCCGGCCTCTCCCGCCGAGGGGTGCGCGTCATGATCCCGCTCAGTGCCGCACAGGCCCTCAGTGCGCGCCACCATGCCCCTCTGCATCAGCTGGATGCCCAGGAGATCGCCGTGCTGCGGGTGGACGCCGCCCAGCCTGCCGACGATCCCGACCGTGACTGGATCGGCTTCTCGGCCACACTCAGCGCCGACAGTGTTCTGAAGGCCCTGCGAGGCTGGTGGCGGTGCGATGCGGTGAGCGTCGCGGCCGGGGGAGTCCTGCCTGTCACCCTGTCCGGCTACGTCGTGGCGATACTGACCGGCCTCGAGCGCTGGGAGAGGAACGCCGAGGGCCGTCACGCTTTCCCTGATGCACGCCTGGCCGGCTATGTCACCGATCTGGTCACCCCGCACACCGTGATCACTTCCGAGGTAGAGGAAGACCAGCGGCTCGCCGAACTCCTTCTGGGGAGTCGGCTCACGTCCCACTCGGGCGGGGCGATCGCCTACGTTCCCACGCAAGCTGCTGCCTGAATCTGGCCCGGACAAGGAAGACCCATGGACGCACAGAGCTACAACGCAGCGCTTGCTGATCTGCGAGGGGTGCGTGACGAGATCAAGAAGGCGCGGGCTGTCCTGACCAAGCTCGAGGCCGACAGGAACAAGCGGATCACCCAACTGGCCCTGTCCGACAGGGCAAAGGCAGAACGGATCGCCCCCGCGGCCGGCCTGAGCGTGGCCGACGTCGTCGCCCTGGCCCCCGCTCTGGCCCCCGCCGAACTCGCCACCAACGACAGTGCATCTCCCCCCGCGGCCGCGCCGCAGATCCTCAACCACCCTGAGCCGGAACCGGATAACACCCCTGCCGCAGGCAGCGCAGAACCTTCGAGCCCCGTCGTTGCCCCGCCCTCGCCCGACACCTCTGCCGAAGAACCCAGCCTGCCTGGTATCCCCGAAGGCCCTGCGGGCGAGGGCTGGTTCACCCACACTGCCGGTCTGGCCTCCATCCGCCCGAACTTCACCCAGCAGGCCCGCTCCACCGTCTTCCTGGACGCGATGACCGGCGTTCTGGTGCACCGCGACCAGACCCACCACCTCGACCTCGGCGCTGCGTCGGCTGCGGAGATCCTCACTGCCGTTTTCGACACACTGCCCCAAGGCGTCGAGCGGATCTACATCACAGGCGGCGACCCCTGGCACCGGGACGCCGACCGTTACCCCTACCTGCGCGACGCCGTAGCCGCCTGGCTCAGTGCTCCCATCCCGGGCTGGCGCACAGACACCGGCCGCGGCCGTGACCGCATGGCCGGGCACTTCGTCCACGCCCGCAATCCCGTCGGCCGCTACCAGCTCGACAACGGCGAGCAGCATGTGGAGATCCGCTCGGTGGGGGAGTGGTTCGACCTCGGCGAAGATGGCCCGCACACCGTCCGTGACGCCTTCGTCCTTTTGTGGCAGGCCCTGCGCCGTCACTGGGATGACGCCGTGATCATGGGCTCTCCCTCGCAGACCGGCCGTGACCTGTGGACCCGCACCATCCCCACCCGGGGCCAGCATGCCGAGGGCTTTCCCGTGCTGTCGGAGGAGTTGCGCGGCCTGCTGCACGCCACCGCCGGCCAGGGCCGCAACGAGCTCCTCACCCCGCCCTGCGTGCCCGAGCAACTGCCCCAACTCGTCGAATACGACCGTACCTTCGCCTACGCCAAGCACACCTGGAAATCCCCGGTCGGCACCCCTCGCCGTATCACTGGCCACACCTTCGCCGCATGGTCGCAGAAGGAGCAGATGCGGGCCCTTTACGGGTGCGGGCATTGGCAGGTCCGGGTCACGGTGCCGGACACCTGGAATCACGTCGGCCTGCTGCCCGCGCCCGCCCCCGGCGACCGTGCCTGGTGCTACCCGGCCACGCCCGGCACCACCTTCACCACTTGGGCCGGCGGCCCGGAAGTGCACACCGCACTGACCAACCCGATCCAGCCGTGGAAGATCGAAATCCTCGACGGCATCCTGTGGGAAGACGGCAAACCGCTGGACGACTGGGCGAAGAAGCTCAAGGAGACCTGGACCAACCTCTCCGCCCAGGCCCACTTCCAGGGCAACCCCGAGCAGGCACGCGCCGCGCATCTCGCTTCGCGCGCGGTGCGCTCCATCCTCCTGTACGGCATCGGCTCCTTCGCCCAGCGTCCCCGCATGGTCACCGGCACCACCCCGCGCACCCTGGAGCGCGACGTCCCGCCAGATGCCGAGATCATCGGCTTCGACGATGAACTGATCAGCTGGCAGAAGCCCACGGGATTCGCCCGCGACCCCAACGCCCACCCCGAATGGGCCGCTGCGATCTGGTCGAGCGCCCGCGCCGCCCTGCTCTCCCAGCGCCACCGTGACGACGACACCTATGCCGGGGCCCTGCATACCCTGCCCGGCACCGTCGTCGCCTTCCGCACCGACGCCGTCTACCTCACCCAGCCCCAGAACTGGCCCTACCACCATCAGCCCGGCGACTACCTGCTGCGCGGACACCTCACCGGCCCGCTGCCGGCACCCGCCACCGAAGGCGAACTTCTTGCCCTGCGCGATGCCGGACGCACCGCCCACACCAGCACCGGTCAGGAGTCCTGATGCCGCCGCGCCCCCGCCGACGCCGCCCTAGCCCCCAGGGCGAGCGCAACGAGGCAGCCCAACTCGCCGACCGACTCCAGCAAGCCGGCTTCACCAAACGCGACATCGCCCGCATCATCGACCGCGACCCGTCCCTGGTCTCGCAGTTCTACACCAAGAACAAGGGCGCGGCCTTCGTCACCGCTCTACGCGAAGTTGTCACCGCCGTCGAGGCCGGCGGTATCACCGACCTGCCCGAACTCGCCGCCATCGCCACCCGCCGCATCCAACGTCGTACCACCGCCTCCGGTGCCCGCGCCCGCGTGCGCGGCAAGGCCCTCCTGATCACTCCCACCGGCTCCGGCACCGGCCGCGTCGGCGCCCAGGCGATCGCCTCCGGCTCCGCCCGCCTGCGCCCCCTGATCGCCGAAGCCGCCCGCCTGGGTCTGCGCCTGGCCTTCACCGTCCGCCTGGCCAAGACCGCCTACCTGTACGCCTCCGGCAGCCGCACCGACTCACCCGGCGTCCGCCGCGATGTCATCCAGCGCACCGACCACACCGAGGAACGCTCCTACGGCTCCGCTCAGACCGGCGGCTTCAACGCCGCTGACTTCGCCCGCCGCGTGGACGACGCCGGCGGCGACGTCACCGCCGCCATGCACCAATGGCTCGTGGAGACCGAACGCATCCACCCTGACGCGCACATCCTCCACCTTGAAATCCGCACCTGGCGCCCTCGCTGACCACGTCCGGGCCGTACAGGCTCAGGTCAGCTGTGCTCCTCGGGCAGGAGGGCCGGTTGCCCACCACATGTCAGTGTCCGCAGCACCCAGAGCTGTCCCCGGGAAAGCCCAACAGAAGTCGGCTGGCGAGGAGTTTGTCAGGCCGAGGGCTCGGCAGCCGACGCGTCCTGGGTGGCAGGTGCGGCGGTTTCCGGGGCGGTGTAGTAGACGGATGCGCCTTGCTTGGTGCGCTGGGCATGGGTCTTGGCCACCAGCCCTTCGAGGGTGGTGCGCACGACGGTGGTCTTGATGGTGCGCTCGGGATGCTGCTGCGCCAGGGCGGTGGTGATCTCGGCTGCGGAGCGCGGTTCCTTCTGGTCGGCCAGGTGTCCGCGGACGAGCTCGACGAGCGTGGGCGTGGTGGACGAGGTGGCAGGCGTCTTGGCAGGGGCCTTCTTGCCGGCCCGCTTTCGGGCGGGGACGGCGGTCTTTTCGGACTGCTTCCGCTTGTCTGCGGCCCTGGCAGTGGGCTGCTGCTTCGTGCGCGGAGCCGGCACAGGCGTGACGGGTTCGGCTGCAGGCGCGGGGGAGACGCCGAGGGCCTGCTGGATGCTCACCAGCACGGTGTTGTCATGCCGCAGAGCGGCCAACTGGGCCTGGAGCCCATCGATTTCAGCGCTGAGGCGTTCCTGCTCCTTGAGGTTGCGTTCAAGGTCCTCGGCGACCTGCGCGCTGTACTGCGAGGTCAACTCGCTGGTGGCTGTCGGGGTTTCGGACATGATGCTCACACCCTTCCTGAGTGCCGCCGCCGCTGTGTGGGCGTGGCCGTGGCGTATGCGAAATCTAATGTGTGTGTTCTTCTGCCTGCTGCTGTGCGCGCCCTGGCAGTTACGGTCGCACAGCCGAGTGTGAGGGATGGCGCGGAGAACATGAGCGTTGTTCTTTGGTGCCTGGTTGAAATCCCACTGACCGCACCATGGTGTGGTCAGCCAGTGGAGCTGGGCGTGATGGCAACAGCACCACGGGACGGCGCAGCCGGCTGCCAGTGCACCTCGTCGGTGTCCCGGTGGTGACGCCACCAGGACAGGGTGCGCGTGGCGACCAGCCGGTCAAGGAGTTCTGAGGTCTGCTGGGGTGAGTGCCCGCACAGCCGGGCGATAGTGGCCAGGTCGGGGGCAGGGCCGGCCGCAGTGGTGTACGCCGCCAGGGCCAGGGCGGTCAGGTGTTCTGCCGGTGTTGCCGCGGCCGGTGCTGCAAGCGGGTCGGGGTGCAGGGCCCAGTGGGCGGCACGTCGGCGTGTGCGGCGGCTGACGGCATGGTCGAGGAGTGTGGCATCCCGCAATTGCACCGCTACCGGCGTCGATTTGAGGTCGGGCAGATGCAGCCAGTGGGCCTGGGCCAACTCCTGCCACAGTTCTGTACGACCGCACAGCCGCACGCTCCGCAGCAGCCCGTGCGGGACCCGCAGGCGCCCGTGGGCGTCCGCGCGGAGGGTGCATTGCAGGGCGAGCAGCCGGGCGCCGGGGGAGGTGAACCTGGGCAGCGCGGTGGCCAGGTAGGCGAGCATCTCCCGTACCCGCAGCCGTTCATCGGATGTCGACGGCTCTTTCAGGGGTGCGGGGGCCACCGCGCAGATGGAACGCCGTGACTGGCGTGGGCCAGGGACCGTGTCCGGCACGATGGCCGTGTGGCTGGTCGCGGCCGCGCAGGCGGCGCAGGCGTCGGCCAGCCGCCATGCGCGGCCGCCGCGGTCGCGGGTGAGCGCGAGCAGCACGGGGCCGCCGCAGCCGCGGTGACGCGGATGCCAGGAGCACCCTCGCTCCCGGCACTGACAGATCCGCAGATGCCCGGGCAGGACATCGGTGCTGGCATGACAGGCCAGATGCGCCAAGGCGGCCGACCGCGCGGACACAGCGCCGAGGGGAGGGGTGCGTGGGGTGCAACGCGTGCAGACAAGACGCGGGGCCCCCGCCCGGGAGCGCAGTTCCACGGTCCAGATGCGCCGCACTGCGATGTGCCCACCGGTAAGCCTCATCGGCGGGTTGCCCTCCTGTCGTTCATTGCCGCCGTGGCCGGTGCGTTCCAGCGAAAGGCACCTGGACGGGCGCACGGACGTGCAGATTCCCAAACCGTAAACGGCACCCTCTCGCAGAAACCGAAAGTGCAGAAATTCGCACTGACAGTGTGGGTGGCGGGACCGTCGGATAGTCGGGTGTCGATCTTTCAGCCCGATCCGGACCTCACCGCCCTGCGTGTAACGCTGGCGCGTCTGAGGAACGACCGCGGCTGGACCTTCGACGAACTCGCCGCCCGCAGCGGCCTGGCCCGGCGTACCGTCATCGACCTCGAACACGGCCGCGGCGCCGGCAACATCACCACCTGGCACGCCCTCGCGCACGCCTTCGACGTCCCCATCGGGGAACTGCTCGGTGCCCTGTGTGACAACCACACCCCGCCCGGCACGCAGGACGCCTGAGGTCCGAGAGCCTCACCGTGCACGGCACCGTAAAATCACCCGAACGGCGAGTCCTGCTAGAACATATGGCAGCCCGTCAGCTCGAATGTTCGGTTAGACAGGGCCGTCCGGAGGACCCGGAAGCCGCCACATGCACCACCGGTGCGTATCGCCTGGCACGGTCCCGCCATGTACCCCAGTCACACCCCCGCCAGCCGCCACGGGGACGGCAGCCCGCGCACGGCGTACCCGCGCCGCACCCTCCATGTGGCCGCACACAGCCCAAGCCGCCTGCTGCGCCACGGCCAAAGCGGCTTCTGCCGCAGATGCGGCCACCGCATCGACATCTACCCTCGCTCCGACCAGCGGCCCATCGCCCTCCACCCCACCGAACTCACCATCCAGAGCATCCCCTCGACCTGCCGCTGGCACCTGAGCAGTGGTATCGCCCACCCCCACGACGACGGCAGCGACTGGTGCCGCATCCCGCACGCTGTACTCTGCCCGGCCATCGCCCCCACCTGCCGGATCAGCCCGCCCCTGGACGCCCTGCGTCGCCAACTCGCCGTCCGCACCCGCCGCCTGATCGACGCCGGCCGTCTCACCCCCAGCACACCGGCTACCGACGCACCACCTGCCGCCCCCGACCACCCCACCCGCCCGGTCGTGAACATGCTGCTGGGCCGCTACCTCGCTGACGGCCCCCTCGTACACATCCGCTGCGTCGCCCAGACCCGCCACCGGAAGCGATGCTCCCAGCCCGTGCTGGACCCCGACAGCCCGGCCGGAACCTGGAGACTGCTGCCCATCAGCCCCGCCCGCCGCCGACTGCCCCACCCCGACACCCTGATGGCCGTCTACGACCTCGGACTCTTGCCCCACACCGAACAGCGGCGCTGGCGCACCCAACGCTGCCCGGCCCACGCCGTCCTCACCTCAGCCGCGGACCTCGCCGTGACCACCTGGCGGATCTTCGACCCGCTCCGGCACACAGCTCACATCCACACCCGCCTGCCGCACCCCGCGACCAGCCGACGCCTGCAGGGATGACCATGCCGCTCCACGCCCTGGAAGTCACCCTCACCCGCCCCCTCTCCCCGGCAGCCCTGCACCACGCCGCCCGCATGCTCCCGCTCGCCTCGAACCACGACGCCACCCGACTTATCACCCTCATGCCCGCCAAGACCCCCCGCCGCGCGCTACGCCGAGTGCGCCACCGGCTCGGCGCACGGCTGCCCATCGACGTGATTACCACGCACTACCCGGACGCCGACCGCCAGGTGCTGCTCAATGTGGCCTTCCCGGCCGCCGTACACGCATCTCTCAAGACCCAGGCCCGACACGCCGCCCAGACGCCCGAGCGCTTCCTGGAACTGGCCCTGCACCGGGCCTTGGCCGAACACGCCGACCAGGAGACTGACCGTCTCGACCGGGTCGTGAGCCAACTGCTCACCCACACCAGCCCGGCCTACCTTCTGTCCGCCGTCGGGCACGCGCTCACCCGACTCCCCGAAAGCGTCACCCGATGAAACCTACCGACGAACAGACGGCCGCCGCCGACGCCTTCCACGCCGGCGGCCACGTGGCCCTGCAGGCGGGTGCCGGCACCGGCAAGACCACCACCCTCTCCTTGCTCGCGCACAGCACTAACCGACGCGGCCGCTACCTCGCCTACAACCGGGCCATCGCTCAGGACGCCTGCACCCGCTTCCCCGGCACCGTCCAGTGCAAGACCGCCCACGCGCTCGCATACGCCGGCGTCGGCCACCGTTACACCCGCCGCCTGAATGCACCCCGCCGCCCGGCCTGGCAGACCGGTCAGGCCCTCGGCCTGACCAAACACCTTCGCATCGGCGAGCGGGAGGTGACGCAAAAGGCTCTCTCCAACGCCACCCTGCGTACCGTCACCCGCTTCTGCCACACCGCCGACGAGGCCATCACCCGCCACCACGTGCCCCGTCTGCGTGGTCTGGAAGACAACGACCTCCACGCCCAACTCGCCGCCCACATCGTGCCGTACGCGTGCAAAGCCTGGGCCGATCTGCAGCATCCGGACGCCGGCGCTGTCCGCTTCGAGCACGACCACTACCTGAAGATCTGGGCCCTCACCCAGCCGCGCATCCAGGCGGACTTCCTGCTGCTGGACGAGGCCCAGGACACCAACCCCGTCGTCGAACAGATCTTTCTCGCCCAGCGGGATCACGCCCAACTGGTCATGGTCGGTGACTCCGCCCAGGCCATCTACCACTGGCGCGGCGCCAAAGATGTCATGACCGGCTTCGACGGCACGCAACTGGCTCTGTCGCAGTCCTTCCGGTTCGGCCCCGCCCTTGCCCACGAGGCCAACCGCTGGCTGCATCTGGCAGAGGCTCCCATCCGCCTCACCGGAACTTCCACCGTGCCCACCGAACTCGGCCCTGTCACCCAGCCGGACGCCGTACTGTGCCGCACCAACGTCGGCGCCATGGCCCAGGTCATGGCTCTCATTGCCGCCGGACACAGCGTCGCCCTGGCCGGGGGAGGAGACAGCCTGCAGGCGCTGGCTCTTGCAGCACGCGATCTGAAGGAAGGCCGCCGCACCCACCACCCCGAACTGGTTCTCTTCCCCTGCTGGGGCGACCTGCAGGACTACGCCGCTCATGACCCGGCCGGAAGGGACCTGCAGCCCTTGGTCAACCTCGTCGACACCCACGGCACCGACGCCATCCTGACAGCCGTCGCCCGCCTCGCGCCCGAACCGCACGCCCAGGTCACCGTCTCCACTGCCCACAAGGCGAAAGGACGCGAATGGGCCTGCGTGCTCATCGCAGACGACTTCGCCCGCCCCAACGACAGCACCGCTGACGAACAGACAGGCGCCACAAGGCCACCCGACCCCATCGACGACGCCGAAGCCCGCCTGGCCTACGTAGCTGTCACCCGCACCCGCCAGCGACTGGACCTGGGCGGCCTGTCCTGGATCCACGACCACCCCGACGGCTCCCCATGCAGGTGACGCGAGTCCGACGCGAGAGCCTCTGAGTGACAGTTTCAGGAGGCTTCGTGGATGTGGGCATGGCGTTCCCAGTGCACTCGCAGGCGCCGGAACGCTATGCACCAGATGGGAATCTCCTGTTCAGCTCATCCGCTTCCTCAGCAGGACATGAACGGGCCCTCAGCAGCTTCAACGCCAGAGCGGGGCGAGGCAGCCGCGATCGCCCGGCACCCTGAGCCCCCCGGGTGCCCAGGGTGCCCCGTGGCCGGCGCTCCGAACTTCGTGCTCGCCGCCATCCAGCGCATTGACAACTCCATTGCCCTGCACGGCGCCGCAGGCTGTTGCGCCTTCACCACCTTCCATCGCCTCTGCTCCAAAGCACCGCAGATGGCACCTCCCGCCTGTTGTGATCCAGCGGTTTCAACGGCAGCCGACCACAGCCGATGGTCCAACGCGGCTCTGGCCGCGGCAGCCAAGACAGTGTTCTCCGGCAACCCGTGGAGATGGCCCTTCCTGCGGCTGCACGACGGTCCTGTCGGTGGGCGGCGAACGGCGTCGAGGCGCCGGGGACTTGAGCGTCCATCCTCGCAGCCAACGGCCGTCGGAGACAGGACAGTTGTATGAATGAACTCGCTCGACGGCGTCCGCCGCGCGGGTGGGACGCCATCAGAAACGAGTCCCTACCCGTCCCTGCACAAGCATTGATGAAGCCTTTTATCGGGAAAACCACCCGCATCTGCCATCGCAGTGGTTACGGTCTGGCCGTATGAGGTTCCTGCACACCTCGGACTGGCATCTCGGCCGCCGGTTCCACGGGGAAGATCTGACCGATATTCAGCGCAAGGTCATTGACCACATCTGCGCCACAGCCCGCGCCGAACACGTCGACGCGCTGCTGATCGCGGGCGACATCTACGACCGGGCCATTCCCAGCCTGGACGCGGTACGGCTGTTCAGCCACGCTCTGGAGCAGCTCGCCGACCTCGGCATCCCCACGATCGTGATCAGCGGGAACCACGACTCCGCGCACCGCCTCGGTGTCGGCGCGGGTCTGCTGTCCAGGGCCGGAGTCCACCTGCGCACCAACCCCGCCCAGACCGGTACCCCGGTCCTGCTCGCCGACGACCACGGGCCCGTCGCCGTCTACGGCGTGCCTTACCTCGAACCCAGTCTGGCCCGTGCCCAGTTGGACACCGAGGAGGCCTCCCACAAGGCGGTCCTGACCTCTGCCCTGGGCCGGATCCGCGCCGATCTCGCCGACCGCCCAGCCGACACCCGCTCTGTCGTCCTGGCCCATGCTTTCGTTACCGGCGCGGCCGGCTGCGACAGCGAACGCGACATCGCAGTCGGCGGCGTCGACCACGCTCCGGCCGGTGTCTTCGACGGCATCGACTATGTCGCCCTCGGGCACCTGCACGGCGCGCAAAGGGTCAACAGCCGTATCCACTACAGCGGTTCACCGCTGGCCTACTCCTTCTCCGAGACCGGCCACACCAAGTCCCTGACCCTCGTCGACCTGCCTGCCCACGCCGAGCCCACCGTCACCCGCACCAACCTGCCTGACGCGCTACGGCTGCCGCTGGCCCGCCTGGCCGGCCCCATCGAGGACCTGCTGAGCGATCCGGCCCACGATCACCTCGCCGAGGCATGGCTGGACGTCACCCTCACCGACACCGCCCGCCCCTACGAGGCGATGGCACGCCTCCGACAGCGCTTCCCCCACACCCTGCACCTGGCGCACACGCCACCCGTCATCCCCGGCCAGGCCACCGACACCCCCACCTACCGCGAGCGGCTGCACGGTCGAGGCGATCTCGACATCACCCATGACTTCATCGCCGCCGTCCGGGGCACCAAGCCCACCCAGGACGAGGCCGACCTCCTGCAGGAAGCCGTCGACGAGCTGCGCGCCCGCGCCCAGGAGAAGGAAACAGTCTGACCATGCGCCTGCACACCCTGCACCTGCAGGCCTTCGGTCCCTTCGCCGGCCAGCACACCATCGACTTCGACTCCCTGTCCGCCGACGGCACCTTCCTCCTGTACGGCGACACCGGAGCCGGCAAGAGCACCGTGTTCGCCGCCATCTGCTTCGCCCTCTACGGCAAGCCGCCGGGCGAGCGCAACCAACGCCTGCGCAGCGACCACGCTCCGGCCGACCTGCTGACAGAAGTGACCCTGGATGTCACCCTCGCCGGCAAACGCCTGCGCATCCGCCGCATCCCCGCACAGCACAGGCCCAAGCGCCACGGCGAGGGCACCACCCTGCAAAAAGCCGAGACCTACCTGAGTGAATGGGCGCACGAAGCCGGAACTTCAGGTGGCTGGGAGCCGCTCGGCAAGTCCCACCAGGAAGCCGGAGCCGAGGTCGAGCTGCTGCTGGGTATGAGCCGCCAGCAGTTCTGCCAGGTCGTCCTGCTGCCGCAGAACGAGTTCACCAAATTCCTGCGCGCCGACGCCCTGGACCGCAAGGACCTCCTCGGCCGGCTCTTCGGCACCGGCCGCTTCGCCTCCATCGAGGAATGGCTGGCCAGCCGCAAAAGCACCGTCGCCAAGACCCGCGACGAAGCCCGCGCCGACGTCCTGCGGCTGGCCGAACGCATCCAGCAGGCCGCCGGCGACGACCTCAACCCCGGCTTGGGCGCCCCACGCCCCGACGTCCCCGCCACCCTGACCGAACCCGCCCGCACCTGGGCCGCCGCCCTGCACACCGCAGCAGCCCACCACCACAAGACGGCGGCCGCGGACGCCGAGACCGCCCACAGTGAACTTGGCACCTTCCGAGACCAGGAACGCGCCGTACGCGAACTCGCCGCCCGCCAAACCGTCCACCGCACCGCCCGCCACGGCCTCGACCTCCTCGACGAGCAAGCCGACCATCACCACGAGCTGACCCAGCGGCGCCAGCTCGCCCTGACCGCGCAGAAACTGGCCCCCCTGCTGCACGCCGCAGCCACCGCCGCCACCCAGCACACCCGCGCCCAGGACGAGGAACACGCCGCCCGCACCCTGCTTTCCGCCGAGCACCGCGCCCTGGATGTCCAGCAGTTGACCGCCACTTCACAGCAGCTGCGCGCCGACATCGGCGCCCTGCGCGCCCTCCTGCCCGACGAGGCCACCCTCCAGCAGCACACCGCCCGCCTGCAGAAGCTGGACACCGAACGCCGCCAGCGCGAGGAGGACCTGGCCGAGGCCGAATCCTGGCTGGCCGACGCTCCCACCCGCCGCAGTGACCTCCTCACCCGCCGCGAACAGGCCCGCACCGCGCAGGACGAGGGCCGGGAACTGGGCGTCACTCTCACCCAGCTCACCGGCCGCCTGGAGGCCGCCCGCCGCCGTGACACCTGCGAGAAAGCGGTCCGCGACACCGAAGACCGCCTGAACACCCTCCGAGCGGCCACCGCGGAAGCAGGTCTGGCCTACCTCGGCATCCGCCGACGGCGCACCGACGGCATGGCCGCCGAACTCGCGGGCGGCCTCAACGATGGCGAACCCTGCCCCGTCTGCGGCTCACCCGTCCACCCCGCCCCCGCGGCCCCCCATCCGGACCAGCCCACGGCCGCCGACGAACAACAAGCCGAAGAGCACTACACCCACGCACAGCAACAGCAGAAGACCATCGAGGACACGCTGCGCGAACTCGGCGAGCAGGCGGCCACCGCCCGCGGCCAGGCCGGCGGAGACACACCGACTGCGGACCTCACCGCCGACCACGAAAACCTCAAGCGGCGCCTGGCCGAGGCCCTCGAACATGCCTCCGACGCCGGCCCTGCCGACGAACAACTTCAGGTATTGGAAAACGAGTTCACCGAAACGGAACAGGTACGCGCCGACACAGCAGCCCGGCTGGCCGCCGCCCACACCGCCTACGACAGCCTCGACGCCCAACGTCACTCCCTCGACCAACGCCTGGCCGCCGCCCGCGCCGACGCTCCCACACTCACCGACCGCATCACCCAGCTCACCGACACGGCCGGCCGCCTCGAAACCGCCGCCACGCGCGCCGCCGACGCCACCCGCATCGGCGAAGAACACCATCAGGCCGCCCGCATCGCGACCGATGCCTCCCGCACGGCCGGCTTCGCCTCCGCCGACGCAGCAGCGCAGGCCCTCCTGTCCGACTCCGAACTCCACACCCTCGACGACGAAATCAACCAGTGGCGCCAGCAGCGCGCCGTGCTGACCGCTCGGCTCGAAGAGCCCGACCTCACGACAGCCGCCGCCCAGCCGCCCGCCGACGTCGACGAAGCCACTGCCCACCTCGAGGCCGCCACCACCCGCCACACCCGCGCCGCCGCCCTCGCCGAACAGGCCGCCGACCGCACCCGCGCCCTCGCCGACCTCACCACCCAGCTCGACACCCTCACCCAGCGCCTTCAGCCCCTCGAGGACGCCTACCGCACCGTCGACCACCTGCACGGCCTGATCAACGGCACCTCGCTCAGCAACCAGCTGCGCATGCAGTTGGAGGCTTACGTCCTGGCCGCCCGCCTCGAAGACGTCGTGGCCGCCGCCAACACCCGCCTGCTGCGCATGTCCGACCACCGCTACACCCTCGCCCACTCCGACGCCCGGGCCGCCCGCGGCGCCCGCTCCGGCCTCGGCCTGAAAATCCTCGATGCCTGGACCGGCCGCGAACGCGACACCGACACCCTCTCCGGCGGCGAGTCCTTCTTCGCCTCCCTGGCCCTGGCCCTGGGCCTGGCCGACATCGTCACCGCCGAAGCCGGCGGCCGCGCCCTGGACACCCTCTTCATCGACGAAGGCTTCGGCACCCTCGACGAAGACACCCTCCATCAGGTCCTCGACGTCCTGGACACCCTGCGCGCCCACGACCGCACCGTCGGCCTCATCAGCCATGTCCCCGAACTGCGCCGTCGCATCACCCACCGCCTGCACGTCCGCAAGCACACCACCGGCTCCACCCTCGCCCAGCTGACCGCCGCCGCCGAGTAGCACGGCCGCATCCTGCCTCGTCAGCGATGCAGGCGGCAGGTCAGGGCGGAGTGCCCTGCCGCCTGCGCACCCAGTGCGGATCCCGCACCGGTGCCGGAGAGCGTTCGGGCTCGGCCAGGTCCATGTCCGACACCTGCATCATCCGGTCGAACAGCCAGATGAGTCGCGGATAGCGCAACGCCGCGAACGCAAGGGCGTACTCGGACAGGAAACGCACGGACAGCGGATCGTGCTCGCGGTCCAGGGAGAGGGCGGCCAGCAGAAGAAGGCAGCACCACGCGGTGCCCTGCAGCAGACTGCGCCAGCTGCGCCTCAGCTGGCCTTGATGCTGCCGGCGCACAGCACGCAGCCGCTCCCCGTTGGCCGCAGTGTAGATGGAGATGGCAATAGCGCTCAGACCACCGATCGCCGACACCACTCCAGCTGCCGCCGCGTACAGGTCCGTGCGCTGGGAGGAGTCGATCCACTGCAGCCAGTCTCCGGACCCTGTCAGCCGGATGACGAGAATGTGGATGCCGACTGCTGTTGCCGCAGCGAGATGGTCGATCCACAGGCGTTCCGCCCAGGCGTCCTCGATCCGCGTTCGTGCGCCCACGCGTCCCCCCGTCGTCGCCCCGGCTCATTGCTCCAATGCGTCAACCGCCAGCTGCAGTGCGTCCTGGTGCTCTACCGCTGCTGACAGGATGGCATCCACCGCTGACACGATCCGGATGGAGTTACCCTCAGCGTCCGTTGCCGGCACCCGCTTCTTGGCGGTGATGCTGTGTTCGACCAGCTCGACGAGTTGGCTGCGCTCGGGGCCGTCCGGCTCGGAATAGACCAGCCGCGCCCGGGCCCGTTCAGCGCCCGAGACGATGTCGGAGATTTCGTCGAGGTCGGCGAGCAGCCGTTCCCGGTGCTCAGCGAGCTGCTTGCCCCGCGGCACGGTAATGATCATCGTCACGCTGATCTCGCCGTAGGCGTCGACGGCCGTCCGCAGGGTGCGCGCCAGCCCGCCCCGCCGGTTGCCTTCGTGTAGCGCCCCCATCTTGTTGGCCATGACCTTCACTTCGACGCTGCTGGCGCCTGAGGCGGCCTTGAGCCGCTCATACTCGGCGTAGGCGACGACCGGTCGCACCTCAAACTGGGTGCCGGGGAACATCTGGATGCCGTTCAGCCACGCCTGGAGGCCCTTCTGGCTGGGAGCCGAGCGAGCCCCCTGCATGATCCCCACGATGTTCCCGAACGGAAGGAAACACACCACGGACGTGTCCAGGTAACCCTCGTGCGCACTCTGCTCCAGCTCACGCAGGTCACCGGTGTCCCAGTTCATGACGGACAGCCACTCCCCGCCGTCCTTGACTCGGTGCAGCAGCAGATGATCCTGCATGTTGTACGTGGCGATGGTGCCGACCAGTTGCGCGTCGCCGTTGATCGTACGGCCCGCGATCGGCACCCGGGACACGTCCGCCAGGGCTCCGTCCCAGTCCATCTGGCGAGCTCGACTCGCCTGGCCGTCTGCGACCGTGACGATCTCGTAGAACCCGATGGTGCGCTCTTTCATGTGGCCTAACGTGGCCAAGGCTGACCCCCTGAGATGCTCACCGGCAGGCAGCGGCTGCTCCAACGGCCGCTCACCCCACATGACTTACCGTGACGAGCGTAAGCTTTACATCGCAACCGGACAGGACAAAGCCGTGTTTTCGCCTTCCCGTCCGGAAACCGCGCCGAGGCCGCCCCAGCGATCTCCCTCTGCCCGGAACTGCTCCAGACCGAGGGCAGCCACCGCTCGAGGCCCGCACACCAGCACCTGAATCTGCAGCTTCCCAAAGCGGCCGTTTCTGACGTCGGCCAGTGGAACAATGACCGCACATGCGGCCAACAAGCCCTGAGGCCCACACCCCGCCCCGAACCGGAGTGGCACTGCATGGCTCCTGCCGACCTTGAACTGAGGCCCCACCAAAAAGAGGCCGTCGGTGCCGCTGTCCGAACTCTGCGCACCCACCCCAGAACCAGCGTGATCGCGGCCTGCGGAACAGGCAAAACGGTCATCGCCGCTCGCACGGCACACCGCCTCACACCACGTGGCCGGGTCATGGTCGTCGTACCGACACTCGACCTACTGGCCCAGACCGCATCCGTCTGGCGGCTCGCAGGCCGAACAGGGCGGTCGATCGCCGTCTGCTCAGCCCGCCAGGCGCTCGAACACGACCCGGTTTCCGGCGACACACCGATGACAACGTCACCGGGAGAACTGGCGGCCCACCTCACTCTTGCATCTCCCGGCCCGGTCACCGTCTACGCCACCTACGCCTCCCTGCCCACAGTGGTCGCCGCCCACCGCGACCACCACCTGCCCACCTGGGACCTGGTGGTCATCGACGAGGCCCACCGCACCGCCGGCCGCCTCGGCAAAGCCTGGGCCGCCGTCCACCACGACGACCAGGTCCCCGCCGACCGCCGCCTCTACCTCACCGCCACGCCCCGTGTCTGGGACCCGGATGAAGACCGGGACGGGGACACGGAGACCGTGGCGTCCATGGACGACGAGAGCATCTTCGGGCCCGTCTCCTACCGGTTGACCCTCTCCGACGCCATCGATCTCGGCCTGCTCGCCGACTACCAGATCCTCGTCCCCGTCGTCACCGACGAAGACCTGCGTGACTGGCTCGCCACCGGGCCGGGCGCCGGCGTCGACGGACTGCGCCTGGCCGGCCGCCAGGTCGCCGCCCTGCGCGCCATCCACGACCACCGGCTGCGTCGCATCCTCACCTTCCACCACCGCGTCGCCGACGCCCGCGCGTTTGCCACCACCCTGGCCGACACCGCCGCCACCCTCCCCGCTGAGCTGCAGCCCTCCGACCTGTGGGCGGACTGGATCAGCGGCAACCACGCCCCTCGGGTCCGCCGCCGCCTGCTGCTCGAGTTCGCCTCCCACACCGACCCCGACACCCCCGCCGTGCTCTCCAACGCCCGCGTGCTGGGGGAGGGCATCGACGTCCCCGCCATCGACGCTGTCGTCTTCGCCGACCCCAAGAACAGCCCCGTCGACACCGTCCAGGCTGTCGGCCGCGCCCTGCGCCAAAACCCCGGTGCCGGCAAGAAGGCCACCCTCGTCGTCCCCGTCTACCTCACCCCCGGTGAAGACCCCGACGACCTCCTCGGCGCCGACGCCTACACCCCTCTGTGGCGCACCATCCAGGCCCTGCGCGCCCACGACGACCGCCTCGAGGCACGCCTGGCCGACCCTCGCACCCACCGCCCCACCATGGCTGCCCACGACCCCGAGGCATGGCTGCGCTTCGACCGCCCCACCCAGGCCGAGGAAGTCGCCCTCGCCCTCTCCCTACGGGTCCTGGCACCCAAGAGCGCCGAATGGCGCCGCGGCCTCAAAGCCGCCCGCCACTACCACCGCACCCACCACCATCTCGACGTCCCCCAAGCCTACGAAGACACCACCAATTACCCCTTGGGCCGCTGGCTGACCTGGCAACGCCACCTCCACACCACCGGCGTCCTCGACCCGGCTCGCACTCAGGCCCTGGAACGCCTCGACATCATCTGGGACCCCCGCCGGCAGGCCTTCGACCGTGGCCTCGCCCACGCCACCGCCTACGCCGCCCGCCACGGCCACCTCGCCGCCCCTGTCGACGAGATCCACGACGGCTTCCCCCTCGGCCGCTGGCTGGCAACCCAGCGCACCCGCGCCCATCACCTCACCTCCCAGCGCACCGCCGCCCTCACTGCTCTGGACCGATGGTGGAATCCCCCCTGGCCCACAACCTGGCAGCGCGCCTACCACGCCGCCCGTCTCGAACTCGAGCAGACCGAGAACGCCGCGCGAGCGGGGGAGTGGCTAAAGGCCCAGCACATCCAGACCAGCCGTCTCCACCCCGAACAGCACAAACTCCTCAAGGAACTCGGCAGCGGCCGGCTAGACACCACGGCCACCTCGACGTCCAGCATCCAGATGCCAGCACGAGAGCGGGCCTTCCAGCGCGGGCTGGCCGCCGCACGAGCCTTCCAGGGCAGGGAAGGACACCTCGACGTCCCGCAACGGCACATCGAGAATCTCGGGGACGAACCCGTGCGGCTGGGGCAGTGGCTGAGCAATCTGCGCCGGCGTCGCTCCCGTCTCAGTCCGCAGCGTCAGGCGATGCTCACCGAACTCGGCCTATAACCGTTGCACCGTCGCGCGCCCACAACTCCGAGAAAAACGCCGTACCGCAACAGCGTGCGACGCGCCATCCCTTACTGTCCGCATGCGGCGAGGGCACTACGGCTGGCGGTGGCTCAGAGCACCGTTCCACAGGGCCCGACGGATCCGCAGAACCTCCGCGCGAGCGGAGCGGAGATCCGCAGCCTGATGCGCATGGCAAGCCAGGCGTTCGCGGAGTACGAACGCCTCGACATCGACTCGACGACCTGCAGACCCGGCTGCGGGAAGCCGAGTTGCAGCTGGAGCACCTCGCGATCACCCGCCAGACCGTCACTGGCCTCGCCGACCGGCTCCCTGCCGTCGCGCCGGACCTGCCCGAGCACCCGGACTACCCCCGTATCCTCGCTGTCTTCAACCACGCGACCGGGCCGCTACGGGCCAAGGACGTCTGTGAAGCCCTTGGCCACGAACTGCTGCCGAGGAACGTCGAAGGCACCCGCGCCAAGCTGAAACGCCTGGTCAAACTCGGGATCCTCACCAAGGCCGACACCGGTAACTTCGCCAGGAAGCAATAGCCGACGGAACCCCTCACCAGCGACCTTGCCCTAACCTCAGCCAGCAACGGATATCACCCACGAACCGCCCCCTCAGAGCAAGGTACGCAGTTCACGGGCGGCGTCGGTGGCGTCGAGCAGGCGGGTGCCGTCCGGGAGCAGAACCAGCTGGCCTGAAGCGGTAGCCCGTGCCGCGATCCCCGCCCGCTCCCAGATGAGGACGATCTGCAGGATGACCGCCTGGTAGGCGTGGTGGGCGTCGCTTCCCCGAGGCTTCCCGAACCGGCCGTACAGCTCTTGGTCCACCCGGTTCCGGGCCTGCTTATGTCCCAGCCCGACGCCTGTGAACACCACTACGAACGTACTCGCGGCGAGAGCGACGATCTCCTCACCGAGCAACGCCTCGACACCGGCACCCGAACTCTCGATCATGACCGGCACGTTACCAATCCGCACGCCTCCACCGCGGGTAAAAGTGATCGGCGCTGTGCTCCTGGCCCGTCTGCGCCCCCAGCGGCTGCGGATCATCGAATTTCATCGGCACTGCACCATCAGGCGAGGACAGAAAAACTCACGAACCGCCCACTGAGGAACTCTGCTGCCTCGGGCTGAACCGTCGCGGCGCCGAGATGCGCTCAGTCATCGGGCCGAGGAGGTGGTCTCGTCAAGGGATATCGAACAAATCCTCGAATATCGAGGCGGGGTGTGTGTTCGGATTTCTTGCGTGGCGGGAGTGGGTGAACTCCTGGCGAAAGTGACTTGTTTTTATCGGGCGGCAGCCGGCCGGTCGAGCGGGTTCATGGTCTGGTGGCGGCCCTGCCCGAAACGGTTTGATCAGCCTGCACTGAGCTCATGTGCCCAGTACAGAGGCTTCCCCGAATGATCATTCGGAGAAGTTGAACGTCTTCTTGGGTGCGAGAGCAAGGCAAGGTCTCGCCGATTACGGAAGAGGCGTTTTCGAGTCAGGTGAACCGGCTGCTTTCTCCCTGAATTCTGCAGCCCTCGGTCGGATTGTCAGAGGCGGCGTCTAGCTTTTCCAGGCAATGCAGTGCGCTTCCAGCAGGCTGCCGCACTGGCATGTCCTGCTGTCTTCAAGGGGGTTGGTGTTGCGTTCACGGTTGTGGTGGAAGGAAGTCGTACCGGACGACTGGCACGTGTTCGGGATGTCCGATGGCCTCGTGAAGGAGCGGTACCTGGCGCTGCTGGCGGCCCTGGAGGAGCTGTCCACCCGGGGGCCGATGGCGACGCTGTCGGACATCACCACTCAGCTGAAGACAGTCGGGTACCACGATCCCCTGCCCGAGGCCGAACTGCGCGCGCGCCTCGACCAGTTGGAGCACTGGGGGTTCGCCGAGCCGTTCCGCGACTACGCGGCACCACTGCGCACCCTGCAAGGCCTGTCCGCACGTGAGGAGACCTGGGCGCTGACGCGACGCGGGAGGGGCATCGTCGCCGCAGTGCGCAGCGCCGTCGTCGACATGGTGCGTGCCCTGCAACTGCCCAGCCGTCTTCTGGACCAGGTGACGGACACGCTGCGGGAGATCCTCGACCACCTGAAGAACGATCACGGGCGCCTGCCCGGTGATCTGGAAGACGTACGTACGCGCATCGATGAACTGCAGCGGGTGACAGCCGACTTCTACGCGGCACTCGCGAAAATGGTGCAGTCCGACGTGACCGACGACGACGTGTTCGGCGAGAACCGCGACCGCGTCGTCGAGGCACTGCGCCAGTTCCCCCGCGAGTACGGGCGCGGCCTACCGCGGGTCGAAGCGGCGCTCGCCGAGCTGCGCACCGCCGGACTCGCCCGCACGGTGGAAGCCGCCGCCGAGCACGCCGGACTGCTGAACGCCGCCGACCAGCAACACTGGATCGATGAGCGGGTCCGCCGCCTCGCCGACCTGGAGGCCTGGTTCAAGCCCGACGGCACCGTCCACCGGCTGATCGACTCGGCCAGCGGCGCCGTGCACACCCTGCTGGTCGCCATCGACCGCCGCTACATGGCCCGTCGCCGTGGCAGCGACCTGGGCGTCGACTTCCGGGGCCTGGCCCACAGCCTGCACCGGCAGCCGGACGACACCGAGGCCCGCCGGGTGTACGCGGCCGCGTTCGGCGACTGGCCGTCCTGGCACGCCGTCACCGGCACGGGAGAGGAGGACGTCGCCCACGGCACTCCCGCCCGGGCAGGTGCCAGCCGCTACCAGGTCGAGGTCACCCTCAGGGAGCACGAGCGGCACGGGACCTCCACCGGACGGCCCCGCAAAGTGCCCGACACCACCGCCGTCCGGGCGGCCGCGTACGCGGACGCACAGGCGGCCGCCGAGCGCCGCCGCCACCTCGCCGCCCTGCTCGCCACCGACGGTGAAGTCGGCCTCGACTACCTCGCCCGACTGCCGTTCGACGCGGCGCTCATCCTGCTCAACGCCATCGAGGTCGCGCTCAGCCAGTACCGCCCCGAGGACGGAAGCGGATGCGCCGCCGTCGACGAGGCCGGCCTCGAAGTCATCGTCAGGCCCGGTGAATCCCACGCCAACGTCACCGTCCACCTCGCCGAAGGACACCTCTCAGGGCCCGACCTCCGGCTGACCGTCACAGCACAGAGCACCACGCCCGCAACACGCAGGGCCGCCCCCGCCCAGGCAGCCGATCCCGATCGGAGCGTGGCATGAACGACCCCCTGCTGCTCGACCCCGATCTACGCGAGAGCGCCCGCCTGCTCGCCGCGACCGGGCGTCTGGCGATCGAGAAGGATGCCGAGCACTACCGGACGGCCGTGCAGCACCGCCATGCCTTGGCCGAGTACTTCCGCAGCGAACTGGGCTGGACGGTGGAGTTCCACGAAGTCGCCGGTCTGGTCCGCCTGCACAAGCGGCGAACCGACGTCCCCTGCGACCGCGGTCCGCTACTGGCACGGGACCGGCAGCCGCTCGCCGGCACCCTGGTCATGATCCTCGTCTGCCTTGCCTGCGAACAACTGTGGCGCCGCCCCCGGATGAGCGTGCGCGAACTCCTGCAAGCCATCGCCCAGGTCTGCGCCGCCGACAGCACAGACGGACACCTGCCGCCCTTTCCCGTTGTCGCCGCCGGCAACGTCAGCAAGCAAGAGGCACACCACAACCGTCACAGCCTGGGCGACGCCCTCAAAATCCTCGTCGCCGAAGGCACTGTCACTGTCGACGCCGACCTCGACCGAGCCCTGGCCGACGACAACGGCGACCTCGTCGTCACCGCCTCCCGCGACCGCCTCGCCGCCAAGTTCTCCTCACTTCCCCCCACCCTCCTCGAACTCGACAGCCTGCCGGCCAGCCAGCACGCCGTCGCCCTGTCCGCGGAATCCCTTCTCGACCACACCACCCGCACCCCGGACAGCGCCCCCACCCTGGAGCAGCGGCGTCTCAACGCCATGCGGCGACTCGTCGACGACCCCGCCACCAACCCCCTCGGCGACGCTGGCGACACCACCCCCTACCTGCACACTCTGACCGGACGCGAACGCGCCCTCAACGTCGTCGCCGCCCTCGGACTGTCCGCGACCGTGCGCCGCGACTGGTGGCAGATCACCGACCCCAGCGGCCAAGCCACCGGACTCGACTTCCCCAACGGCCGCCGCACCGAACGCCAGGCCGCCCTCGCCCTCCTGGCCACCCTCCCCGACCGCGACGACCCGAGCGCCCCGCTGACCTTCACCGACATCACAGAACTGTTCACCCAGCTACGCGCCCGCCAGCCCCGCTGGGCCGCTTCCTACGCACGGATGCCCGCACTGGCCCGGGCCGCCACCGCCGAACTCACCCACGTCGGACTGCTCATCCCGCAGCCGGACATCCCCGACACATGGCTGCCCACACCCGGAGTGCACCTGTGGCGCGTCCGCGTCCGCCAGCCCACCCCACCGCCCGGCACCGCCTCACCGGAATCCGACACCGCCGCCCACCGGGTGACCGGAACCACCTCCACCCTCGACACCGTGCAGCAGGCCAGCCAAGGAGACGACCGATGAAGTCCGTCGAGCAGACCGCCCCGGACCCAGCTCTGACAGGCGCCGGCATTCCAGACATCGGCACCCCCGGCACTGAAGGCCGCTGGCAGCCCACACGCGCCGGAATCGTCAACTCCTGGGCCTGGGCAAGCGAAGAGCTGTACTTCTCCGACGGCTGGCTCGCCCTCGTCGGCCCCAACGGATCCGGCAAGTCCCTCACAGCCTCCATGCTGATCACCGTCCTGCTGGACGCCGACACCTCCCAGACCGCCCTGTCGGTATCCGGCAAAGCCGCAGGCACCCTCACCAGCCGGCACACCGACTTCAACGACCGCGAGGACCGCACCGGCATCTGGTGGCTCGAGTACGGCCTGCACGATCCCACCAGTGGCACCACCCGGCACATGACAACAGGTCTGTGGCTGCGCGCCACCGCAGGCAACCTGCATCGCGCGTTCTTCCTCACCCCCGGCCGGGTCGGCACCGACCTGATGCTGGAACACGACCGTGAACCCGTCCGCCTGGACGCCCTCGCCGGTCAACTCGCCGCCTGCCACGGCGAGATCTTCACCGACTCCCGAACACTGCGCGGCTCTCTCACCCAACTCGCCCCACAGGACGAGAGCGCCTACCGCCAAGCCGTCCGCACTCGACTGTTCGCCCCGCTCAACGAGGTCCAGTTCGAGGCGCTGCTCGCCGTCCTGCGATCCCTGCGCAGCGTCCGCACCGCGGAGAACATCACCCTCGCCCGGATGAGGCAAGTCCTCACCGATGCCCTCCCCGCGCTCGACACCGACAACCTCACCCAGGTCGCCGAGGCGATGGAACGCATCTCCGAACTCGAGACCAAACTCGACCGTACCCACCAGGAAGCCAAGCTCCTGGAAGGAACCGACCGCAGCTACCGCCGCTACCTGCGCACCGTTGCTCAGGTGGAGGCCGCCGCCCTCACCGCTGCCAACACCGAGTTCGACGATCTTGCCCGCGACCTCAAGAAGGCCAACGACCAACTCGACGCCGCCCGCGAAGAATCCCAAGAAGCAGCCAGCGAGTACACCCGCGCCCAGAGCGACATCGCCCGCGCCCGGGGACAACTGACAGCAGACGACACCCTGCTGACAGAACACGCTGGCGCCGAACTACCCCACCGCGAGGAACGCGCCCGCGATCTCGCTTCCCAGGCTGAAGCCGCACAGGAACGAGCCCAGACATCTGAGACCGACGTCGAGGAGGCACTCGAAAAAGCCACCGGCAGCCGCAAGGACGCTGAGGCGTCGCAGGCCCAGCTCCGCCGGATCTGCGACGACCTACGCGCCAGTGCCAGCGCCGTGGGAGCCGACATCGCCTGCGAACGCCTCCTGAAAGCCTCCGACACCCTTGCCGCAGCCGACCACGGCACCGCACCCGTCCCGGACACCGCATCCCTGCGCAGCCACCCACTCGCGTGGGCGGAAGACCATCTGCGCCAGATCCAGACCGTCGACAGGGCCCTCAGCGCCTACCAGGGCGCACAGGACAACCAGCGCGCCGCCGCAGACGAACAACGCGCCGCCGAAGACGCGGAGCACACCCGCCGAGAGGAAGCCGACCAGACCACCAGCCGACGTCGACACACCGAGAACGAACTCTTCGCCCAGCTCCACACTTGGCAGGACAGCGCACCGCACCTCGGCCCGCTCCCGAAGGAGCTGACCGATCCGGCCCTCAGCGACGAGCGCACCGACACCGGCCAGCTCATCACCTGGCTCTCGACCACCGCCGCCAGCGCCCGCGCACGCATCGACCTGGCCGGCCACCAGGCGAGGGCGACCGCCGACGCCGCCCTCGCCCGCGCCGCAACCGCCACCGCAGAGCAGGCCCGCCATCGGCACACCGCAGCCCAGACCACCACCGACAAGGCGGCCGCCGCACACCAGGCCGCCCTCCGCCACGCACAAGCCGAGACACAGGCCGACGAAGCGCGCCAGACCCAGGCCCACCACGACCATCACGAAACCCGCAGCCGCGCCCAGGCCGCGCTCGATGCAGCCGAGCAGGCCCTCGCCGAAGCCGACACGACCGTCCTCCGGACGATTCGTCACTGGCTGGGCCTCGTCCACACCTGGCGCGCCGGCCTGGTCCACCTCACCCCCGACGACATCACCCTGCCCGACACCACCGCAACCGCAGCCGACCTGAACGCTCTGCGCCCCACCGACCTCACCCTGGCAGCGGTGCGCGCCCACACCCACGCCGCAACACGCCTCCAAGGCCACGCCGAAACCGCCGCCCGACAGGTCCACACCGCCACCGCCACCGTCACCGAGCTGACCGACAAACTGCACGTGGCCCAGCAGGCAGCCCCCCTGCCTGCGCCACCCTCATGGCGCACCCGCACACCCGAGGACGGCGTCCCCCTCTGCGAACTCGTCGACTTCGCCCCCGGCCTCCCCACCGCCGACGCAGACCGCCTCGAAGGAGCACTCCTGGTGGCCGGCCTCCTCGATGCCCTTGTCACCCCCGACGGTCAGGTGCGCGACGGCGACCTCACCCTCACCCCTGCCACCCCGGCCCCGGGCCGCACCCTGGCCGACCTGCTGGTCGTCGACGACCACCCGGCCATCGAGAAAACCCGGATCCGGGAGATCCTCGCCGCCATCCCCGTCGACACCCCCGGCAGCGACCCTGCCGCCGGCCGGCTGGCCCACGGCGTCCTCACCGCCAGCGCCCCCACCGAATACCAGTCCGCCTTCATCGGCCGCACCACCCGCGAGAAGATCCGCCGCCAGAGGGTCAAACGCATCGAAGACGACCTGGCCGCCGCACGTCTCACCCTCCAAGCGGCCGAGGAACACCTGGCACGCTGCCACCAGGACATCACCGACGCCGCCGAGGAACGCGACGCTCTCCCGCCCTCCACACAGGTCGACGAAGCCCGCTCCCACGCTGCCGACCAGCGCACCACTGTGCAAACACTCCAGCAGCGCACCGCGACGGCCCTGGCCCAAGCCGACCAGGCCCTGCAGCGTGTACTCGCCGAACTCGGGGCCGCAGCAGCCACCCGCGCCGCCACCGTCGCCACTGCCGCACTCACCCACGACCACGCCCGCAGCAACGCGCAGCAGGCCGCCGAAGACGCCCAAGCCGCCGCAGAGACAGCGGCCGAACAGACCGCCACCGCCCAATCCAGTGCCGATGCCCGCACCCGCGCAGCCGACGCACAGCAGGCGGCCGACACCGAACAGACAGCCTTTCCCCATCAGGAGATCGAGGCCGTCGACGCAGCCCACAGCGCCGAGGACACAGCCGAACAACACCTCAACCAGGCCCGCGCCGACGCCGTAAAAGCCACCACCCGTCACGAAGACGCAGGCAAGGCCGTCACCCAGGCCCTGCGCACACTCAACCGCGCCGCAACGCTGCCCGGAGGCGACCTGCTGCGCACCGAAACGAAATACCTCGACGACCGCAGGGAAGCAGTCGCCCGGCTCGTCGGCCATGTCCAGGCCTGGGCACCGGCCTCCCACCGAGTGAGCGACCTGCTCAAACGGGCAGACAGCGACCGTCAGGCACTCGACGAGCGCCACACCCGCCACACCCAAGCCGAGCAGGAAGCCTCCCGGCTCCGGCGACGTGCCGAGGAAGAAGCCGCCCACGTCGCTGAAATGCGCACCCTGTACGGCGCGCAGTACGAAGAACTGCGCGCCCGCCGGGACACCACCGCCGAACAACTCCACCGGGCCGAAGAACGCGCCGAGCAGTGCCTCGCCCGCCGGCAGGAAGCAGACAGGCAGGCCAGCTCCGCCCAGACCGCCCGGGAAATGGTGGCTCCACGCCGGGAGGCCGCCGAACGCAACCGGGACGTGTGCCTGGCCCGCCTCGGACGCCTGGCCGACGAACGCCTCGCCGTCCTTCCCGACGACCTGCCCGCCGACAACGGCCGCCCGGCCAACCTCACCGCAGGCCTGGCCTGGGCCCGACACCTGCTCACCGACACGTCCGCCGGCACCGACCGACACCAGGCCCTGGAACGGCAGCGCGACCGCGACCTGAACGCACTGGAAACCGCCGCCCGCAAGGCCAGCGCCGGTCTGACAGGATTCGACCGCCAGGTCACCGTGGTCGGCATCGGCGACACCCCATGGCGACGCGCCGTCGTCGCCGATCCCGCAGCCGTGCGCGGCGAAGACGTCTCCACCACCGTCCACGACCTCAAAGCAACCGCCGCCCAACTCGAGAACGACCTGCGCGCCGACGTCAAGCAGGTCCTCAAGACCAGCCTGTTCACCCGACTCCAACGCGACATCCAGACGCGCCGCGAAGCAGCCGTCGAACTCGTCAACAAGATCCGCCACACCCTCAAGGACGTCCGCACCGGCGTCGCCCAGGTCGGCGTCCAGGTCGCATGGGACGTCCGGCCCAACGACCCCGAAGCCCAGCACATGGTGGAACTCATCGCCCGTCCGCCTGCCGACGACACCTTCGAAGCGATGTACGAAGCACTGCGCCGGCGCATGAAGGAAAAGACCGGCGAACCCTGGGCCGAACGCGTCGCCCACACCTTCGACTACCGCACCTGGTACGAGTGGACGATCTCCGTCACCCACTCCTCCTTCGAGGCCGCCGGCAAAGAAAAATTCCGCGAGATCTCCGTGCGCTCCAACCCCCTGGAAGGCCTCTCCACCGGCGAGCGACGTCTGGCCACCATGCTGCCCCTCCTGGCAGCCGCATGGTCGATGTACTCCACCAGCGGCTACACAGGTCCACGCCTGCTCTCCATCGACGAAATCGACGCCGCCTTCGACGAAGCCAACCTGCGCAAGGTCCTGGCCCTGCTGCGCTCCTGGAACTTCGACGTCCTGGCCACCGCCCCAGACATGACCCCCTTGATCAAACGCGAAACCGAGCGCGCCATGATCCACCAGGTCCTCACCAGCGGACGCCGCCGCATCACCGTGCCCTGGCTGTGGCACGGCCACGGCGAACCTCAACCTCTCACCCTCGACCTCACCCCGGCCCAGCCCGAGGACGCGCCGTGACCGCCGACCTCAGACTCCTCGCCGCCGACCCCGAACTCGCCCCCCTGTGGCAAGCCATCCACAACCGCCTCAGCGCCGGCACCGAGCCCACACGCATCGTCGCCGTCACCGTGCCCGGCCTCACCCCCGGTGCCGTGGCCGCCCTGCGATCCTGGCTCGACACCTCCGAACAGCGCCGCCGCGGACGCACCAGCGCACCCCATACCGACCGCGGCACCAAAGTCCCCCTGCAGCCCCTCCTCCAAGCCCTCGACCTGCCCACCGACGACCTGCAGGCCCTGGTCGAAAACGCAGTCGGCCGCCCCGTCGTCAACCGCAAACAAGGCCGCCGTGACGTCGACACACTGCGCCAAGACCTCGACCACTATGCAGCCACCCACCTGCCCCACCTGCCCCGGCTGCGAGCCAGACTCCTCATCGGAACAGACCAGAACACCGAGCCCGAGACACGCCGACTCATCGATGCACTCGCCTCCCTCACACGCCACCTGCCCCACACCCCACCCCGGGCCCTGGCCAAACTCGCCCACGACCACGCCGGCGACCCGCACTACTTCGACCCCGCCACCCTGCCCGGGCAACGCCTCATCTCCGCCGTCGCCGAACTGACCGGCCGACCCGAACCCACCCGTCCCGACCACATCCGCGCCCTGCTCGCCGACCACGGCATCCTCGCCGACAGGCTCTCCGCGACCGTTCTGCTCCACCACGTCCGAGCTCTCGGCGACGGACCCATCGACCGGCGGCTCAACGAAGCCACCACCCCCGTCGCCCTCAACCTCCTCGACCTCACCGACACCCCGCCCCGACTGGCCTCGCAGACCCTCACCGTCGTCGAAAACCCCTCCGTCCTGGAAGCGGCGATGGAACACGCCAGCACTCGGCCGATCGCCTGCACCAGCGGCCAGCTCCGCGCCGTCGACCACGCCCTCCTCCAACTTGCAACAGACCAGGGACTGCAACTCCGCTACGCAGGCGACCTGGACGGCGCCGGCCTGCACATCGCCGCAGCGGTGCAACAGATCTACGGGGCAGAACTCGTCGCCATGGACGCCACCCTTGTCCGGGCGGCAGGTGACCAGCCCTCCAGCATCCCTCTCGGACTCCTGCCGAGCAGTTGTGACCCCGCGCTGGCCGCCCAACTGCGTGTGTCAGGGCGCGTCCTCTACCAAGAACACGACACTGTGCTCACGCATCTCCTCGACCTGGCGCCCCCGGAACCGGGCACGCCACGCTCACCTTCGTAGCGCGTAGATAGGTGACGCTGAACGCCGCGCAGGCGGGGGAGTGGCTCACAGCCCAGCGCACCCAGGCCGACCGTCTCCACCCCGACAACGACGAACTGGGGCGGGGACGCGAGCGTCGTGGGGGTGTTCTCAGTCCTCGTTGTCGGGGATGTCGTCGTCCTGGGCTGCTGTCAGCACCTGCCTGACAGCGGGAGGGGCCGATGGTGGCGTGCAGGCGGGTGAACAGGTCTGGGCGGATGAGCAGGTCCGCTCCCGCGACAACGGGTAGGAGCGGTTCAAAGCCTCCGTCGTGGACGAGGTGGCCTCGCCACTGGCGGCCGGCGCGGACGGAGGGCGGCATATCGTACAGCGCGGCTCGCAAGACGGAACCGCTCCAGTGCGCCCGGCCCAAGTCCCCGGCAGGGATGCAGGTCGAAGATCGCAATGTGGATGACCTGTCAGAAATGCCGCGCTGGCCAGCGTGAATGATCCAGGCGGAAGATCGTCGGTCCTACTTCTGGTGCAGGGCAGGGCTCCAGGGTTCGTGCGCGGGGAAGGGGCTGTTTGCGACGGCCCGTACCGGGGATCGGCAATGGGATGTCGGTGACGGCTCGTAAGCTTGTGGGTGTGCCGACGACCGACGCCTCCTCTCCGTACGCGACGGGTGGGGGCGGTGTCTGGCTCGAGCACCGTTATGCGGCGACGCTGGTTGCCGCCCTGCTGACCGAGGATCCGATCAGCGAGCTCGGTGACGATGTCGTCCCGCACTCGGTGCGCCTGCAGGCCAGCTACATCAGTCCGATCGACGATGTTGTGGTGGAGGGCCGCACCCGCGACGGCCAGGTGCGGCGAGTGTCGATCGGGGTGCGCAGGAACCCGGACCTGACCACGAGCGATGAGAAGTCGGTTCCGTTGGTGCGGTCCTTCCTGCGGGTGGTGACCGAACACTGGGACGAGGTGGCGGCAGGACGTTGGCGGGTGGCGCTCGCGGTCGGTGTCTCGAGCACGGCTGTGCAGCAGACCGACGCGCTGGCCCGGATCGCGCGGTCCGTGTCCTCTGCGGACGGATTCCGGACCGCTGTCGAGCGTCCCGGGGTGGCCAACACTGCGGTGCGGGCCCGTCTGAAGCATCTGGACGCCCTGGCTGTTGCGGCCTCCAAGGACGATGCAGCTCTCTCGCACGTCGACGCCGGTGAGTTGACCTGGCGGTGGCTGATGGCGTTGCGGGTACGGCATTTGCGCTTGGAGGGCGTGGACGAGTCCGACCGGACCACAGCCGTCTCCGCGCTGCGGCGCATCGTGGCCGATGAAGCGACGACGACAGCCGATGACGTCTTCGCTCGCCTGGCTGAGCGCTCCGGTGCCTGGGCCTCGTCTGCCGCGGCCCTGGACCAGGCGCTGGTGCGCCGCGAGCTCAGCGGCTTCCCGCTCGGCCGGCCCCCTTCCTACCGCCCGGCCTGGTCGGTGCTGGACAGCATGGCGCGTCGCCTGCGGGAAGGGACCCCACCGGACTTGCAGGCCGGCGATGTGCGGCTGGAACTGGACCGGAGCGAGGAGCGGGCGCGGCTCGCCGACACGATGAACCGGACTGGCCGGGCAGGCTCGGGACTGGTGGTGACGGGGGAGCCCGACGTCGGGAAGTCCGCTCTGACGATCCGAACCGCGAAACAGCTCACCGAGCACGGCGCGGCGGTGACCTGCCTGAGCCTGCGGGACCTTCCCGAGTCGGTGGCCCAGGTCGAACACCTGCTGGGCGGGCGCCCGTTGGCGGACGTGTTCGCGGCGGGAGAGACCAGCAAGGTCCGCCTGCTCGTGATCGACGGTGCAGAAGCCGTTCTGGAAGGCCGCCGCGAGTTGTTTCGAGAAGTCGCCACCGCTGCTTTCAGGGCCGGGCTCGGGGTGGTCGCCGTCACCCGCAACGACGGGTCTGCACGGGTGTGCGAGGTGATGCAAGCCGCTGCGTCACAAGCAGACCGCCCTGAAACGGTGGCCCAGCACCACGTACCCCGGCTCACCCTCGCCGAGCGCCGCCGCCTCGTCGAGACCTTCCAGACCTTGATCCGCTTCAGCGCCGACGCACAAGCCGAGTGGCTGGTCGGCCGGCCGGGCCTGGTCGATGTCCTGCTGCGGGCCGGCACGGTCACCGAGACCAGCACACTGCTGTCTGAAGCCGATGTGTTCGCTGCCGTGTGGAACGGTCTCGTCCGAAACGACGAGGAGTACCTTCCCGGGGGTGTGTCACCGGACGACCGGGAGCATGCCGTACTCGCCGTCGCTCGCCGCGCACTCAAGCTGCCGGACAGCACACCCACCAGCGCACGGGCCCTGCCGCGACTGCGATCCGATGCGGTGCTGCGCGCGCCAGCCAATCCGGCGTTCGCCGCAGGCGACGAGTTCGCTACCGACCTGATGCGCGACTTCGCCCTGTGCCGCCTGTTCCTCACCGCAGGCTGGGAACCCTTGAGGAAAGCCAAAGCGCCCCGCTGGACCATCCGCGCAGCGCGGCTTGCCTGCCAGGTGAAGCTGCTGGCGGGGGACCCGGCGGCCGCCTGGCGCGAACTGTGCCACGAATTCCAGCAGTTCGGTGGGCAAGAGGGGCAGCGATGGACGGAAGTCCCGATGGAAGCACTCCTCACCCTCGGCAACGCCCAGAGCGCGATCGACAGCGTCTGGGACGACCTGACCGCCGATGACCACAGCGGACTCAAGACCCTCCTGCGCCTCGCCGACCTGCGCTACGTCACCAGCACCATCGCGGATCCCTTCACCCTCGCACCAGTAGTAGCCCTGACCTACTGCACCGACCGTGACCTGGGACAGAACAACCGCTATTCACAAGGGATGGGCAAGACCATCCGCCATCTCGTGCTGGCGTGGCTGCGCGGCATGGCCCGCGACACCCAGCACCCCGACCCACTGCGCCAGCAGGTACGCGACCACGTCCTCGCCATGCACCCGGAACACTACGACGACTTCGCCGTCGAGGCCCTGGCCACCCTGGGGCCTGACACCGACGAAGCCAGCGAACAGTGGCTGCGGGAAACTGCAGCCCAAGCCCCAGGACAGCTGGCGGCCGCCGTGGAGTCATTCGGCGCCATTCCCATGGCCCGGACCCATCCGCGGCTGCTCCTGGACCTCACCGAGGCCTACTACATCCACCAGCCCAGGCGAAACCGCTGGGGCGGCGGGGGCCTGCACGACGACGGGATCCGCCGCCACAGCCGCCAGACCGGCTTCGGCCCGCCGTTCGCCGCCTGGCACTTCGGACCGTTCTACTGGCTTCTGCACAGCCTGACCGCCGACACCCTCGACATGATCAACCGGATGCTGGACCACGCAGCGACGTTCCGTGCCCGTACCCCGCAGGACGAACCGGCTGCCCCGCTGCAGGGAATCAGCCTCGACATCCCCGGCATCGGACCCCGCCATTTCGTCGGGGACCAGCATGTATGGGGCTGGTACCGCGGCTCGACCGTCGGACCCCACCCGTGCATGAGCGCCCTGATGGCGGTCGAACGGTGCGCCGACAGCCTCATCGCAGCCGGGATCCCCTACGAGAAGGTCGTGCACCTGCTGCTGCGCGGCTGCAACAATCTCGCCATGGCCAGCCTGGTCGTCGGCCTACTCGTCCGCCGTCTCCACGACGCCGGGAACCTGCTGGACGTCTGGCTCACCTCACCGTCCGTGTGGAGCCTGGAGACATCGAGGACCAGCGCCGAAGGCCGTTTCCACGTGCGAGGAGCCGAGCCGGACGACGTGGTCGGCGCCCACCGGCGCACGACGACCCCGCGCGAAGCCGCCGCAGAACTGACCCAGCAGGCCATGATCACAGGCGACCAACAACGACTGGACGCCCTCACCGAGGTCGCCGACCGGTTGATCGCCAATGCGCGCGCCGAACTCGGCGAAGACCCCGACGGGCAACTCACCAGGGTCCAGGGATGGGCGTCGCTGCTACGGCCTGAAAACCACCCCGCCTACCGAACCGCCGACAACAAGACCGTCCTGCAGTACACGCCTCCCGCCGAAGTCGCCGAGAGTTTCGCCCCGCTCGCAGCCCAGGCGGCTGCCGGCAGCGAAGCCCTGCGCCTGCAGCACACCTACGGCGACGAGGACACCCAGCCCGAACAATGGCCCACCGACTCGCTTCTCGCCGATCTCGAGCTCGCACGACAGATCGCCGCCGATCCGCCCTCCTTCGGCACCCTGCACCCGCAGGACGCCCCGGCCGCCGTCGCGGCCGCCGCAGTCATCAGCCACGCACGGGGGCTGACCGTCGTCCCCGACGACGACCTGCGCTGGGCCGCCGACATCCTCCTCGACACCCCTACCACCGCGCCCGTCGACAGCGGGGACGACGAAACCTGGGTGGTATATCCGATGGCCGCCTCCGCCTCGGCCGCCCGCGCCCTCCCCTCCCTCCTCCTCGCCCCGTTCGACCACCTCGGCATCGCCCACGACCGCATGGAGCGGACCATCACCGCCCTGGCCGCGTGGCCGGACGGCATCCGCACCTTCTTCGCCGCCGGCTGCACCCCCGTGTGGGAAGCTCCCTGCGCGGAAGCGGACGAGACCACCCCCTGCCGACGCCACAAGCCCCTGTGGGCCGCCGTCCAAGCAGCTCTCGGCCACTGCCGCCTCGGCCCCTGGCAATCCGGAAACCGCCCGCCGCAGTTCCTGCCACCCCCCTACACCGACACCCTGCCCACCGTCCCGCCCACCGGCCTGCTCGTGAACCGGCTCGCCATGCCGATCGCCTGCACCGCCGCCGCCCGCCACACCGCCTGCCTGACCGAGCACGCCACCGCCCTGTTCCCGGCGCTGATGGACGCGCACCGCAACGGCACCGACCACTGGATGACCGAGGGCTACGCCGGATACAACAGCCCCGAACGCGAACTCGTCGTCCGCGCCCTCATCACCCTCACCGCCGACGGCACCGAAGGACCCCTTACCGCGCACCTGCGCTCGTTCGCCGCCAACGCCAACGCCCTGCAGCAACTGCTGAACGACGCCGCCACCCTGAGCACCTACGACCCTCAGCTGCGTGCCCTGCTCCCGGTCGTCTGGCCGCTGATCATGACCACCACGCTCGACGCCCTCGACGCAGGCGCCGACCTGGGCCGAGGAAGCGAACGATGGGCCGACTACGCCATCGCCGCCCTCCTGCCGACTCCGCAACCGCGCACTGCTGACCCTCGTTTCGACGAGACCCTCACCCGCGCGAACAGCGACTGGCTCGCGCCTGATGCCCTCGGTGAGGCGGCCGAACGATGGCTCGACCTGGCCCGCGGCGAACCCATGGCCGCCGACGCGCTGGCCCGCTTCGCCCGCACCGCCCCCTCCACCTGGCAGTGCGCCACAGGCCTGGCATGGCTGGAGCACATGATCGACGGCCGTTACGACGCCTTCGCCAACCACTGCTGGTACGTCACCCGCTGGCTGACCGAACTCCGCGAAACCGCCCTTCTCGACACCGTCACACTGAGCCGATGGCGCCGGATCGTCGACGGCCTTGCCGCATCCGGCGACCGAAAGGCTGTCGATCTACAACGCATCGACGAATAACCCCACCCAGGCTGCCCGGGCCACTCCAACGCTGTGCCCCGGCCTGCCGGGCACGCCAGGAACCCCGCATGACGCCCCAGCCGCCAAGGCACCTGCCGTGACGAAGCAACCCAGCACCGCACCGGAAGATCACCAGGGGGCGGCAGCAGCCCCCTCGGCTGCCAGCCCGTTCGCCAACAGCGCCTGCCACTGCCGGTCGGGATCATCATCCTTGCGCCGTGCGGCCAGCTCTTCCAGTGCCTGCCGGTCACCCGCGTCGGCAGCCTGCCGCGCGAGGCGCTCGGCCTCGACGAACTGACCTGCCTTTTCCAGGCGTTCGGCGAGCATGCCTGGCGCCCACGCCAGAGCCTCGTCGTAGGCGCGCCGCAGCAAGGGCATGGCCTGCTCCCCGGCACGGCCCTGGGCCAGGCGCCACAGCGTCCACGACCGCTGGCCGGCTGGTGCCCTCCAGGCAAGCTGCTCGGCCTCTTCCCCCAGGCCGGCCTCCTCGCGGCCTTTCACCAGCTTCCACAGCGGCGTGGTGTAGCCGCGGGCGGCGGCGTACAGCGCCCACTGGTCGGCTTCCTCCCGCAAGCCAGCCAGCTCGGCCCGTTCCATCAGCGTCCTCACGGCCTGCCCCACACGGGCAGCTGCCGCACGCTCCAGCAGCGTGCGACGGACGTCGTCGGGGACTTTTCCGTCGTGCACAGCACGGTGCGCCTGCACCCACAGCGCCCACGGGGTGCCCCGCTCCGCCTCACTGTCCAGCAGCGCTTGTGCCTCCTGGTCCTGCCCGCGCTCGCGCAGCCGCCGCAGCAGCCGCTCCAGCGCCCAGGAGTTCCCGCCCCGGGCGACCTGCCGGAGCGCGTCGTCGCCCGCCGCTGTCACGACCAGGGCCAGATGAAGTGATCTTGGCGTTCTGAGTGTTTCTTGACCTGCGGGGCTTCAACAACATGCGGACGATGTCCGGAAGCGGCTGACCTGCAGATTCTCTGATTTGGAGCTCTCTGACCTGGCTCACCGCAACATGCCCTGGACTGACATCAAGTGCTCCTGGACGTGTTATGTAGCGGTGATCAGGGCGACTTGGGCGGCCCGCTTGCGGGCTCTTAGCGATCTTTCGTGGAGTGCTTGTGGCGTCGGCGGGCGTGATCGATGGCCTCGGCGCGCCTGGCACCTCAGGGGCGCGATGGACTTCCGGTACGGCCGTTTGCGGGTGTGGCGGACGCGGGTGATGTTCTACTGAGCGTGTTGTTGGTTGCGGTGTGGTGGCCGCTTGAGTGGGAGATCGTGTTCGGTGCCTGACCTGCCAGCCCCGAGTTCGACGGGGGTTCGTATCGCCGGTGACCGGTATCAGTGGCTGGTGGCGTGGCAGGGGTGCGTCACGGCGGTCCGGGATGCGGAGCTGCGCGCACCGAACCCGGTGGTGGCGGTCGGAGTCGAGGTCGACGGCGTGGGAAACGTGGATGACGTCGTCCTGTACCGAAAGACGCCGCCGCACACCTACATGCAGGTCAAGTACGCCGCGGACAGTTCCACCCCGGTCAACGAGGACTACCTGCTCAAGCTCAGCGACCAGGGTGGCCCGTCGATCCTGCGGAAGCTGGCGCAAGCCTGGCAGCAGCTCACCGAGGACGGCACGCCGGTCGATCTCGCGTTGCTGAGCAACCGGTCCCCGGACGCCGAGGACCCGCTCATCTCGCTGCGGGATTCCCGTACTCAATTGCTGGTGCCCAAGGCGGCGCAGCAGGGCCCGAGATCGAAGAAGGGGCAGGCGCGCGGACGTTGGGCCGAGGGCGCCGGGCTGAGCGAGGAGCGGCTGCTGGACCTGTTGAAGGTGCTGCGCTTCGACCTGGCACGGGACGTGATGCACCTGCACGAGCACTTGCGGATGCTGATGGTCGCCACAGGGCTGCGGTTCGACGAGGAAGCGGTGCACGCCGGAGCGGACTGGGTGGCGCGGCAAGTCGCCGACGGGCAGCGCCGGTTGCCCCTTGCAGACATCAGAGAGGCGATCCGGTCTCTGCGCCTGGAAGTCGGCTCCTCCCGCGCAGTGGTGTCCATCGCCACCCTGAAGCCGGATCCGATGGCGGAGGACGCCGATTACGCGGTGGACTGGGTGGACCGTTTCGAGGGCGACTCACCGTACGTGAAGCGGCGCCCGCAGGCCCCGGCGACCTGGGCGCAGTTGCAGGAGGACATCGAAGCGGCACCGTATCGGATGCCGCCGGGCACGGCCGCGGTCGCCGTCACCGGCAGCCTGCGTCTGGCACCCGCATTCGTGGTCGGCGCCGCTTTTCGCATGGTGACCGGCGTCGACCTGGCCGTGGCCCAGCGCGACCAGCTGTGGTCGTCCGACGAGGCGTACGAGGCTCCGCTGGCGCCGGCCGTTGACGAGCACGCCCTCGATCTCGGACCGGATCTTGCCGTGGCTGTCGCGATCGCCATGGACCCGACACAGGACGTGCTGGACTTCCTGCGTGAGCAGCAGGTTCCCGTATCCCATCTGCTGGTCCTGCGCCCGCCCGGGGGAGCGAAGGACAACTCCGTCCCGGACGCGGGAGCGGCCAACGCCCTGGCTGTCGGTATCCGGGACCTGCTGCGGCGTGCCTGCCGTGCACACCCGGCGATCCACCTCTTCCAGGCCGGGCCCATGGGCCTGTCCCTGCTGCTGGGCAATCGGTGGAACCGTCTGCGCCCCACCACCGTGTACGAGGACGTCAACGCGCAGCAGGTGTACGAGAAGGCGTTCGTCATCGACGCGTGAACCTCGGCAAGCCGTTACAACCCAGCCGCCGACGGCGGCGTGCCCTGCGCCAGGTGCAGGTCGTGGTGGACCAGAGTGAGCCGGTCGCGGGCCGTCAGCCAGCCCAGCGCCACAGCGATCGGCAGGGGGCCGTGGAAGAACAGCAGCCCCTCCACCGCGCTGGCCCCGCCGAGACGCTGCGCCCACTCCTGCCGCGCGGCCTGCCAGCACTCCCAGACGTAGGTGGTCACCACGGCGTAGAGAGCGGAATCGTCGGGCAGGTAGGCGTTGCCGGTGTCGATGACGAGGTAGGCACCACACGGGCCGTTCGCACTGGTCGCGCCCGGGGACGGCAGGCGGTAGCCGGTGTGGTGTCCCGGCCCGTAGGTGACCTGCCCGGTTACCGCCACGTGGCGGGCGTCATCGACCATGGAACCGGCAGACGCCAAGCGCACGATTAGCGCGATCCGATGACGTTGCTGTCCTGCTGCCTCGGGTATCGCCACCAGCTGCGGACGGCCGGGCGCGGGAGCCGCCAGGTGCCGGCCCACCTGGCCGCGCTGATGGGAGCCGAGCACGGCACGCAGCGAGCTGCCCAGGCCGACTCCAGGGATCACCGAGCGCCCGGCCTGCTGCGACAGGTGCATCACCGCCAGTGACAACTGGGCATCGTCGGCCAGACGTCGGCCCAGAAGGAACCCGTCTTGCAGGTGAGCGAGCACGTACAGCGCGACCTCGGGCTCCGTCCCACCGGCTGCCCGCAGCTCTTCGACCTGCGCATCGATGAGCCGGGCGACGAAGTCGACGACGCCCGAACGGCCCTGCACGAAGCGCTCGCCGGGCCACAGGACCGCGCGATCGACGACCAGTGTCGCACTGTGCGCGCGGCGGGAAGCGTTCTTGAGAGCCACGACCCGCGAGGCCTGCGTGCGGTCTGACGGATACAGGCTGACCACCACGCCAAGTCCGCGCGGGCGCTGCAGCACCCACCCCACCAGTACCAGGACGAGGGCACCGGCGAAGACGACGCCGAACACCCACGGCCGGTTGGTCCACTGCTCCAGGATGTTGGGCACGACACCGAGCGCGATGGCCGTGCAGGCCGCCATCAGCACGGTGCCGCCGCCCTCCCGGGAGAGCACCAGCCGCCTCAACTGCCCGAGCCACCTCATGTGAACCCCGCTCCTCGGCCTGGGACGCCTCGGCTGAAGGGTCCTGCTGTGATCCTGCGTCGAGAGACGCGAGCGTTCCATACCCGGCATCGGAGTATGCCGCGCCCCCGCCTGACGGCCCCGGCAGGGACTGTCCCTGTCCAGTCGATCAGCACCTGCCACCCGTGCCGAGCCCGCGGTTCCGGCGCCCACCCCCTTGATGATCAACTAGCTCTGGCGTGAGGGGCGTTGTCAGTGGTGGGTCTTACCGTGGTGAGTGAGCAGCCATCGATGCCTGTTTGCGGCCGCGGCACCCGCTCCGGGAGCCTGCGGCTGCGGCGTGCACCCGGGCTGGACGACGCGCCCGAGGAGGCACACCGCATGGGGATCGACGACGCATTCGACGCGTTCCAGAAGACCGTCAACGAGGACATCGAGAAGACCAGACTCGCCCGCGAGCGCCGGGACCTGTTCAAGACCGCCCTGCGAGGCGAGCCGGACATCCTGGAGGTGTTCGGCTCCGGCTCGCTCAGCCGCAGCACGCAACTCAGGCCCATCCACGACGTGGACATCATCGCTATCTACGACCCCGACGAGCACCCCGAGTGGGGAATCGACGGGCCCAGCGCGGAAGAGGCCCTTGACTACATCCGCGGCCAGGTCAACCGGCTGCTGAGCCAGAGCAGCGGCACCCACGACAACGTGGTGAGGCACACCCTGCTGCGCAATCACGCGGTCAAGTGCTTCCTTGACGACCCGGACGACCCGGATGCCTTCACCGTGGACGTCATGGCCGCGCTGCGCCAGGACGGCGCACTGCTCATCCCCGAGAAGCTCAACACCCGGTGGGTGCCGGCCGACCCGGAGTACCTCATCGACAAGGTGGCCGACCACCAGCGCGCCTGGTCGTACTTCCGGCCGCTGGTGAGGGTGCTCAAGCAGTGGCGGCACACGGTGCCGGTCGAGGGGCGCATCAAGTCCCTCGTCATGGAAGTCCTCGCCCTGAACTGCATGCCCAAGTCCGGCAACCGGGCCGAGGGACTGAAGACGTTCTTCACCGCCGCCGCAGTCCAGGTCAACGAAGGCGTGTGGGACCCAGCCAATCTGTGCGGGGAGATCCAGCCGGACCTGGACCGTACGGGCCTGTCCGCGGCGTTCGCCGAGGCTGCTGACATCGCCGAGCGGGCGTGCACGGCGGCCGCCGAGGGCGACACCGACCATGCGCTGCGCTTGTGGCAGGAGATCTTCGGCGAGGACTTCCCGGCTCCGGCCGCCCCGGCCAAGGCCACCACTCTGATCACTGCGCCCGCGCTCATCACCCCGCGCCCCATCAAGGACGCCCCCCAGGGATGACGACCATGCCCACCCCAGCCGAGCGCACCCCCATCTCCTGGTGGGCGTGCGAACCACGCCGACTCCACCGCGACCGCGAGGAGATCACCACCCGGTTCCCCGGCCTCGCCTGGAACAACGAAGGCGCCGGAAGCTGGGAAGGCACGCTGCCGCGCTGGCCGTTCGACCGGCCCGAACCCGAGCACCTCACCGACTGGATCGGCGATGAAGGACTCCTTCTCCGCGTCGAATACAGCCAGGCCTACCCCATGGTGGCGCCCCGGCTCGTCCCCTTGCACCCGTTGCCCGCACCGTACGAGTGGACCCAGCACCGCTGGCATGTCAACGGTGACGCCACCCTGTGCCTTCTGCGCGACGACATATGGACGGGCCGCGAGTCGGTCGTCGACCTGCTGCTCAAAGCAGCCGGCTGGCGCGTCGAATACGCACTGGTGAAGTCGGGCGTGATCGAGCAGATGTCCGCCAACGGCATCGTCGACGACCCCTGCTTCGACCACTTCCTCACCCAGCCCCCAGCTCCGCCCGACGGCACCGAACGCAGCAACCAGGCCACAGCCGGACAGGACCGCCCAGCGTGCTGATCCTCATCCCGCAGCAGGCAGCAGCCCAAATACGGTCCCTGGGATCGTGGGGACGGCTGTCCCTGCGCATCAACGACCCGGAGCAGTACGCCGTTGTACGCGGCCTGTCGCAACAAGGCCAGGCGATCCTCCCGGTGGAACCGTCACCCGAGCACCGTCTGCTGGCCAGCTACCCGCCCGTCTCGACCGGCTGGTGGCTGAGCGCCAGTCCCGACCTGCACCTGATGTGGCTGGCCCTGAGGGCGCGACGCGGTACCTCTCTCAAACTCGACGCATTCCGAGCCGCCGTGCCCAACGGCTACAAAGCACCCGGAGCACCGGGCTACGTGGCTATCACCTATGCCCCAGGGCTGAAGGACGCCTACCCCGAGCACGATCTGCCGGACCTTCTCGCCTGGCATGTCACGCCTGACGGTGCGCAGCCCGTCGCCGTGTCCGTCGAGCCCGACACCATCGGTATCCAGCAACTGAACGACCACTGGCCCGTGCAGGAGCTGCAGAGCAAGCGGATCATGCTCATCGGGGCCGGAAGTATCGGCTCGGCCACCGCGCACGCCCTCGCCGGCTACGGCCTCGGTGCTCTCACCCTCGTCGACCCTGACCGGCTCGACTGGCACAACCTCGTCCGGCACACCAGCGCCCGCAAGCACACCGGCCGGTACAAGGTCACTGCTCTCGCCGAGGAGCTCACCGCTCTGCGTCCCGACACGAAAGTCGACGCCCGGGCCCTGGACGTCATCGAGCACGCTGACCGGATCCGTCCTCTCCTCACTGACACTGACCTCGTCGTATGCGCGGCAGACGGGGTGGCGGCGCGCCGTGTCACCGGCCACCTGGCCCGCCGCGCCGGCCTCACCGCCGTTCTCGCCTGTGTCCTGGAAGACGGCGCCCTCGGCGAGATCCTGCGACTCCACCCCTGGCCCCAGCACGGCTGTCTCACCTGCCGGCGCCACAACCTCACCGAGGCCGGCAGCCTCGACCCCGAACCCACCCTGGACGCCGGCTACGGCACCGGCACCCGGCACCGTCCCATGACCGCCGTCGGCTCTGACCTCCACCTGGTCGCCCACCTCGCGGCCAAGATCGCCGTCGCGACCCTCCTCGAACGCGCCGGACACCCCGACCAGCGCCTGCCGGGCGAGCACGCCCTGCTCGGCCTGCGCCGCCAACCCGACTGGGCCCCACCGTTCGACCTCGACCGCACCGTCGAACTGCGCTGGCTCGACGCCACCCCGCCCCGGCCCGGCTGCCCCACCTGCGAAGCACCATGACTCAGCGGCCCGTCGCCACCGTCCACCTCACTGCGCTGGCCGCCCAGGTCATCACCACCGAGCTGCGCACGGCGGACCACACCACAGAGACCGGGGGCATCCTGCTGGGACACCATGCCCAAGACACCGTCACCGTCCACCATGCCGGGACCCCCGGCCCCGCTGCCGTGCGCACTCCCACCTATTTCCTCCGCGACCTGGGACACGCCCAGGCCCTCGCCGACCGGGCGTTCGCCGTCGACGGCAGTGTCTGGGTCGGCGAATGGCATACCCACCCCACCGGTCGGCCGGTCCCCAGCGCACGCGACACCGCCACCTACCACCAACTCCTCGACGACCCTGAGCTGGGATTCCACAGCGTCATCGCAGTCATCTTCGCCCGCTACGAACACCGCTGGGTCGGCGCGGCCTGGGCAGCCCAGCACGACCGGATCACGCCGGTGGAGCTGCGGCTCGACGGCCCCGTCGGGTCGCGCCCCGTAGAAGGCCCCGCCCGCTAGACCGAGCGGTGCCGTACGGCACCGCTCACGATCAGGATCTTGTGGGCGGACCAGTCCGCGTGACAGGGGTCGCAGACCGTTTTGATCCATCCTCCGGGGGCGTCCTTGCGTGAGCGCGCTCGCCCAACTGCCCCACAGAATTCGCACGTAGTGGCCGCCTCCGCGACGGACGCCGCCACCAACACCCTCACGCCTTCGGGCACGGTCTGCTCACCAGTGGTGACATGGATGCGCAAGCCGCCGACCTTCTCCGACACGTCGGTGACCCGGTAGCCGGGCACGGCCACTTTGAGCTGCGTGTGCAGGCGTTCCAGCAGCAGATGCCAGCCCGGCCCGACGGCACGCAGCCGCGCGGGAATCTGCGCCCCGGCCCCAGCGAGCCGGTTCCCTTGGTCGTCCACGCAGGCATCATCCCGCCCACGACCGGTCCCATATCGGACCGTGGCCTGCATGGAGAACGGTACGGCAGATCCGTTTCGCAGAATTACACTGCCGCCTCGGACCGCTGGCGCCGGGCGAGGTTCCGGTTCACGGTGTCGACAAGATCTGCCAGGCACTGCTCGGCCTCCTGGTACGTGAGCGGTGCGCGGCCGGCCAGCCCGGTGTGCAGCAGGCGTCCGACCCGCTCGATGAGCACCTTCTCCGTTGGCCGTACCCGCCGGACGGCGGCTTGCCGCCGTGGCACCGTGGGATAGCGGGCAAGACGGGCTGCGGAGATGTGCAACGGATCGCTGTCCACGCTGAACAGCAGCGCCAGACGAGAGCCATCGCTGATGGTGACGGTGATGATGTCCGATTCCTGCATGGTGATCATCTCCTGTGTCGTGGCCGGCCCGTCCCCTCGGCGGATGCAGAGGCGGCTTTCGTCACGCGGGCTGAGAGCCAGCCGGGCCTCCGGCCGCGGTAGTGACCGGTTGGGGGCCGGATTGGCTAGGCCCAGTCGTCGTCGGGGTCGTTGCGGCCGACGAGCATGTCGTCGAGGAGTTCCTTGGTGATGGCTTCGACCTTGTCCTCGATGGCTTGCTGGGCGGTCTGGCAGAGGAGTTGGTCGAGGGTGTCCATGTAGCCGCCGGTCCGCTCGTGGAGTTCTTCCTCGAAGTCGAGGAGCTTGCCTGCGCCGGGCACGTGGTTGTAGAGGCGTAGGTTTTCGTCGTAGCGCATCAGGACACTGCGGAAGCCTTCTTCCTGCCCCTTGCCGAAGGGGATGGGGCGGATCCGCATCACGGGCAGGGTGCTGCGGAACTGCTCGGAGGTGCGGAGGCGTTCGCCGCGGCGGCGGTTGTGGAGGCCTTCGTTGACGATGTCGGTGGCGCCGCGGCCGCAGTAGATGATGGAAACTCGCAGGCGGGCCTGGAGGCAGTCGAAGTAGTCGAAGGCGGCGGTCAGGTCGTTGTCGTGGATGCGGTCGATGCCGTCGATGAGGATCAGCGAGGTGCGGCTTTCCCGCATGGCGTGGATGACGGGTTCGGTCATGTCGGTGCTGCGGTAGGTGCGTTTGTCGAGGTGGATGGTGTGGTCCATGCTGAAGAAGTCCGCAAACGGCAGGGACCAGTCGAGGTTGTGCTCGTGGCGTGGCGGGACGTTGATGTAGACGACGGGCGTCCATTCATCGTCCGGTTGCCGTTCGAGCTCCAGGATGCCTTGGTAGGCGCGACCGATCTGCAGCAGCAGGGTGGTCTTGCCGGCGCACCCGTCGATGATCATGCTCATGCGTTTGCCGGCGGGCCGGAACCGGTTGGTGCGCAGGGTGCGCCGGGCGTCCTTCAGACCTCTCGTCACATCTGGGGTGGACACAGGCAGCAGCTCTCCGTGGTACATCATCCGCGGGTCGGTGTCGGTAACCTCCGTGCCCTTGGGGGCGCAGTCCTGCAGGTCCGGAGGCTCAAGCTGACGGTGCACGAAGTCCATCAAACCGGCGCGCACCGTGAGTAGCTCGGGATCCAGCGGAGTGAACAGGGCAGGCAGTGAGGCGGGGCCAGCTGGCTTTCGGGTGGAGTGCACCGTATCCATTCAGATCTCCTGAGATTCGTCGCCAGGTGATCCCGGCTGTGTGTCGGGTTCGGGCACGGGCGGCTGTGACGGGGGAGCGGAGAGCTCACGGAAGATGTCCCCGGCCGAGCCCGCCAGACTGGGCGAGCCACCCGGGACCGGGCGGCGCCGTGGCGGCCGAAGCGGCGAGGTGGCCTCCTCGGCCGGTGCCGACACGGGCGTCGGTGTGATCGTGGGCAGAGCGGCACGCTGGCCGGGGAAGAGGTCCTTGGCAGCGACGTTCAGGGACGGCGCCGGCACCACACTGCCGGGAGCGGCCGGCACGATCCCGGCATACGGGCTGACGGGCGGTTCGGCGTCCGGGGCGGGCTGCGGGACGAACGCGGCCGCCGGAACACTATGGCGGGTGGGGGAGGGGCCGTTGCGGGCGCGGGTCAGCAACTCGTCGACGGCCCGGGCGATGTCTTCCTCATTGCCTTCCCGACCGGTGCGCTCCGCGAACAGGCGGGCGGCCTGCTCCCACAGGTACTGAGTCCAGGCGTCGTGGATCAGATGCTGATACTTGAAGCCGAAAGGCACCCACGGGCTGCGGGCCGGATCGTCTTTGACGGTGTGGTCATACAGCCACACCCGGCTGGGCTCGTAGGGGTTGTAGTAGACCGACCAGTGTCGGCCCTGTCCTTTGACGCCGGTGGGGCGGTTCTTGAAGTCGCGGATGCGATGGCTGACATAGGTCCGGTTATCGATCTTGATGCCGTCACGGGTGACGATCCGCTTGGCGTGGATCAGCAGTTTGCGGCTCTCGTCGAGGGTGACCGGCCGCGGCACGCCGCCTTCCGCGGCCACCGCGGCCGCATACATCTGGTTCGGGGTGAGTACCAGGCCGGGCCAGAACGGGGAGCGCAGGCCTTCGTGCGGGCTCTGCTGATATTCGGTGGCCACCCACTTGTGCCACAGATCCTGTAGTTGGTTCAGTGACCACAGCCGACCCTTGCCCACGTTCTTGCCCCGGGCGGCCGGGTTGTTGCCGGTGTAGTTGGCGACGAACTGGCAGAACTCGCTCTTGATCGTGGCGTTGGCACGCTCGATGACGGCCTTGTCGGTGGGGGTACGCTCCCGGGCGGGCTCCACGTCGATGTTCAGCATGCTGCACGCGTCCCGGAAGTGCTGGGACTTGAAGATCCTGGCGTTGTCGACGACGACCGTCTTGGGGCGGATCACCGGGCGGGCGGCGGCACCGGCCATCCGTGGATCGCTGGCCAGCATCCGGGCATACGGCAGGTCGGAGTTCTCCGCCAGCGCTTCGGGAGCCCATCCGGGGCGTGCGGCCAGCGGCGCCATCGCCTGCCCCAAAAGCAGGGTGGCATCCAGCGCCTTGGTGCCGCGTCCGCCGCGCCGCCGACTGCCAGGCCCTTTCTTGCGGCCCGACGACTTCGGGACGATCATCCCGGCGACAAAGCTGCGCGAGAGCAGGTCGATGCCGTAGGTCAATTCCACCGACACGGGGCGCCCGTCGTCCCCGCGCGCGAGCACATCCAGGCCGGTGGAGTCGATCTGCACGCGCTCGCCCAGCAGCGTCACCGGCACCGGCGCGTAAGGCGGCTCCGGGGCATCTTCCTGCGCGCCGCCCGACGCGCTCGACGAGGCCTTCGAGATCCCCATCCGCTTCAGCAGGTCGTAGAAGGTGGAGCGGGCAGGCATCAGCTTGCGGTACTCCTCCGGGAAACTGCGGCGCAGCGCCGCGCGCACCCGCTTGCGCAGCCGGGACCACGTCCCCTTCGATTCACCCTCCTGAGCCTTGTGCTCCTTCCGGATCACCTTCAGCACCCGCTCGTCCACGTTCCCGAGCGGACTGCCGGTGCGCAGCCATCGCCGGTCGATAAGACCCAGCAGGCCCTCCTTCTCGTAGGCCAGGCACTTGCGCTGCACGGTGGCGACGGAACCTGAAAGCCCGGCTGCCTGCAGCTCGGCGGCCTTCAACGCATAGCGGGCGGTGCGGGTGGTGACCGCCACGTCGTAGCCGCGCCGCGGCGTGAACGATCCCTCCCGAACGCGGACCGGGCGCCCGGTCAAAACCTCCCGGACATGCCGCTCCCAACAGCGCACCTCCTTGAGCTGCTCGGGAGACAGACGATCCAACAGCGACAGATCCGCCACCGGCTCCGGCTCCTGCGGCACCCCATGAGCCATCAGCACCGCGAAGTCCGGGGCCGAGACAAGATGGGAGACCCACACCAGCGCGTCCTGCCCGGCCTCGTCCATCGCCGCCAGGTGCACGGTGGCGCCCTGCACCGCCCCCACCAGGTAGCGGCCGGACTTCCAGCGGACCGTCATGCCCGGCTGCAATGTGACGGCAGGCTGCGCCGGGGCGTCCGCGGGCGCGGTCAGGACGTTGCCGCTCATGCCGCCACCCCGGCCGCCCATACCAGGCTGTCCGGTGTCAGCGGCTGCTCCCAGTGCGTCGTCAGCTCGCCCGTCCACAGCAGGTACCAGCTACAAGCTCGGCCGCGCCCCGGCGGGAGGTCTACCGCATCAGCGGTCTCGCCCACGGGCAGCGGCCGGGTGAAGGCCTCAAGCAGCAGGGTGCGCGCCCAGTCGTCGGCGAACTCGTCGTGGCGGAAGTGGGAGACGATATACACGTTGCGGCGCAGCTGGCCGCCCGGGGCACGGGCGACGTGCACCTGCCAGCCCGCCTCCGTGGCGGCTTCCCACGCAGCGGTCACCTCGTGCGCCTCCGGCTCCCCACCGGCGGGGGAGTAGAGGTAGAGCAGCTGCTGCCCGTCGACCGTGCGAGCCATGAACGCCGGATGCACCACACCCGAGCCGTGCCTGTCCTGCCACTCGATCTGCAGGCACGGCGCGGCCAGGTAAGCAACGCGCGGGTCGCGGTCGAGGAACATGGCCGCACAGGCGTGCTCCGCTGATCTGCAGCTGATGTCCTTCTTGGTGGTCGACGACCACCACTGCCGCACCTTCGACTTCCGCCCCTTGTAAGCCCGTTGCTCATGCAGCACCGGCCACTCCTCCACCGGAAGCCCCCGCAGGGCGCGCGCCGGCACCAGGTGCTCACGGCCGATGTCGTCGCGGTGACGTACCTGAACTTCCATCGGCTGCTCCCCACGCCGTGTCACACGGCCGAGTCTTCGGCACGACACTCAAGCCTCTGTGCGCCGCCGCCACGGCGTAGCCAAGAGACCGGTGTTCACCCGAACGGGCGTAGCAGGCTTGTGTTCTTGATGCCGCGTGCGATAGAGCACGCGGCATCAGTTCCTCCGACTCGAAGAGGCGTGCCAAGTCGACCGGGCCCAGCGGCGCCTGCAGGAACAAGACCAAGAAGCCTGAAAACCTAAAGGAACAACCGGTCCATCGCGTTGGGCAGACGTACCCAGGGTAGACAGGAGAGGTCTTCCACCGCGGCCAGGCAGGACGGCAGTTCGTGCCCCGTAACCCGCAACACCACGTTGCCGGGTGGCGGTTGATCACCGAACAGTTCCGGGAAGCCGCGGCCCAGCGGCCGGTGCTTGCTGTGCCACTCTCTGAGCGGCCCCGCGAAGGCATATCCGTGCCGCCGGGTCACCCGGTCCAGCCACTCCCGGTAGCCGGCTCTCCCCAAGTCTCCATGCAGGCGGCGCACCTCCAGCCAGGCCAGGTCCCGGGTCAGCAGGGACAACACGCTCAGCTGTGCCAGGGGCCGCACCCGCCGCTCACCCAACTGCGTTGCCAAAAAGGCCCATTCCTCCGTCTGCGCCGGATCCTCAAGGTAACGGGAGCACGCAAGGATCGAGCAGGCGTCGGCGAACACCCACCGGACGGCCGGGCCGAGCTGCCTGCCGAGATGGTTGAGGCGTCGCTGCGCGCGAATGACGTCCTTGAGGCCGCTGAGATCGATGTACGGATGCTGCGCGTTGCGGGAGTTGTCCGTCCAGCGCTGATGGCGCAGGCACACATGCCAGGGGTCGGGCAGGATCAGCCAGGCGGGGGAACGGGTGCCGCGCCTTGCCGCGCACAGTGAGCAAGCCTGGACGAGGTAGCCGGCCCGTGCATCCCACGGCCATTCCCAGTCGTCCTCGGCACCGTCGGGCATCAAGAACGCATCGCGCAGGCTGACCAGGCGCGTTTGCATCTCGGCCACCGTGTAACCGGCCAGGGTGGCCAGGCGCTCGCGCGCGTAGCGGCTGAGGTACAACTCGGTGTACTGCGGATCGACCGGCATCGGGCCAGTGCCCATGCTGCGCAGCACCGCTTCCACTGGCAGACGATTGCGGGAGGCCAGCCGCGTCACGTACGAGCCGGTGGACTCGCCAGCAAGGAAACGCAACCGCAAGTGCAGGCGGCGCCGCCCCAGCAATTCGTCCCGCTGCTCCGTCATGACGCGCCCCCGGGGTCTGCTGATCGCGGCTTCTATCCAACTCCCGCCGCGAGTACCGGACAGGGCATGCGCCGCAAATGATCGAAGCAGGCGCCTATCCGGTCTCTGGGCCGGTCCCGTGTGTGCAGGTGCGGAGAAGACAGAACAGATGTGGTCGGCATCGGCCGGACCCCAGGGAGAGCTGCCACGCTCGCCCTGACCAGCAGGTGATGGGGACACGGCACATCCTGCTCCCCTCCAGGACGAGGGAGTCAGCGCGTCACATGTCCGGCCGTGCGCAGCTGCGCCCCCACCAAGAAGAGGCCGTCGGTAAAGGAGCGGACGCCCTGCTGCGCAGAAGGCTGACAGCCGCGACGATCATCGCTGCGTGCGGAACCGGCAAAACCCTCATCGGCAAGCGCATCGCCGAGCACTTCGCCTCCCGCGGCCCCGTTCTCGTCCTGGTCCCCACCCTGGAGCTGCTGACCCAGACGGCGGCCCGCTGGCTCGCCGACGGCGGCTTCGACCAGCTCATTGGTGTGTGCTCGCTGCCCGGTATCTACGACCGCAGACTCCGCGGCCGCCTGCTGCTCGCCGATGCCGCGCAGGAACTGGCACACGCTGTCGCCCAAGGCGGCCGCATCGCCGTCTTCGCCACCTACGCCTCCCTGCCCATCATCGGTGAGGCCCACCACGCCCATCGTCTGCCGCCGTGGGCGTTCGCCCTGGCCGATGAGGCCCACCGCACCAGCGGTGACTGGGACAAACGCTGGGGACTCATCCACGACGACCGCGTCATCCCGGTCGCGCACCGCCTGTACATGACCGCCACGCCCCGCAACTGGCGCGCGCCCTCCCGGCCGCAGGCGCGCTCCCGCTTCGAACGGCTCGCCTCGATGGACGACCCCACCGTCTACGGCCCCGTTGTCTATCGTCTGGACCTGGCCGAAGCGATCGAACGCGGCATTCTCGCCGACTACCAGCTCATTGTCCCTGAAGTGCGCGACAGCAGGCTGCTCGACGTGCTTTACGAATACAGGCCCACCCCACACCTGGACGGGCTGCGTCTGGCCACAATGCAGGCGGCGCTGCTGACAGCCATGGCCGAACACGACGTGCGCCGGGTTTTGACCTTCCACGGCCGGATCGCCGCCGCCCGCGGCTTCGCCGACTCACTGCCCCAGACGGCCGCGGCGCTCGCTGACCACACTGGCATCCGCAACCCCTGGGCGCGCGCCCTGTACAGCGGTCAGCCGGCCTGGCAACGCCACAGGTACTTCCACGAGTTCGCCGACTTCTCCGCCCTCACCCCAGGCAGCGCCGCCGACAGCCACGACGGCGCCGTACTCTCCAGCGTCCGCGTGCTGAGCGAAGGAGTCGACGCCCCCGACACCGACGGCATCTTCATCGCCGACCCCCGCCGCAGCCCCAGCCACATCGCCCAGACCGTCGGCCGATCGCTACGCAAACCGCCTGGCCAGGCCAAGCGCGCCTCAATCTTCCTGCCCGTCTACCTGGCTCCCGGCCAGCGCATCCAGGAAGCCATGGAGGCATCCGAGTTCTCTGACTTCTGGGCATTCTTCAACGGCCTGGCCATCTACGACACCCAGCTCTACAAGCGGTTCGGCACCCGCAAAAAGCCGCGCCCCCAACCCATCCCACCCCGCCCGCACCGCGCCGCCGACGTCAACCGCACCCTGAAACTGCTCACCCACCAACCGCCCCACCACGCCTTCTGGAACGAGGGCTGGCAGGCCGCCGTAGCCTTCCACACCCACCACGGCCACCTGAACATCCCCAGCGAACACGTCACCCACGACGGCCTGGCCCTGGGCCAGTGGATCGGCCAGCAGCGCTCCCTGTACGCGGCAGGCGCCCTGCCGGCCGCCCGCATCGCGGCCCTGACCAGCCTGGGCATCTCTTGGCCGCACCCGCCCGACAGCTTCGAACACCACCTGAACCGGGCCATCGCCAGCGCCACCCGCCACGGCACCCTCGCCCTGGGCAAACACGCCCACGGAGGCGACCGTGCTGTGGCCGCCTGGCTGGAGACCATGCGCCGCCGGACGGACACCGGCCAGCTCGCTCCTGCCCGCATCGCCGCCCTCAACTCCGTGGACCCCTTTTGGAACCCGCCCTGGAGCCTGCGCTGGCAATACACCTACGTCCAGATCCGCCGCCGCCTGACCGGCAGCACCTGGCGATGCACCTACCACCGCAACGACAGCCTCGACTCGGCCTGGGACAGCTGGCTGGACCGACAGATCACCCAGTACCACCTGCTCGATGCGCAGCAAAAACACCTGCTGGACGCCCTGGCCCGGGCCTGCCCCGATGCCCACCCGCACAGCATGCTGCTGACCCGGCCCCCCACCCTGCGAGCCCGGGCCTTCAACCGCGGCCTGCGCGCGGCACGCCAGTACCACCAGCGGCACGGCCACCTCCAGGTGCCGGCAGACCATGCCGAAGACGTAGACGGTGACCAGGTCTTGCTCGGCACCTGGCTGGCACGCCGCCGCCGCGACAGCGCGCAGTTGACCCCCGACCAGCGCACCGCCCTTGACGCCCTGGGCTTTGAATCCCTGCCGGCCTTCCTGGCACCCCTGTCCCGCGACGCCGCGGCCTGACACGCACGGCAGCATCACTGGCCTGGCTTGCCCTGTGCCACAGCGTCGGTAACGAAGTAGAACACCCGGCTGCCCCGCTTGGCCCGCTGCACCCGGCCCTGCTTCACCAGAGCTTCCAGGGCGCGCCGCATGGCCGGCTCCTTGATCCTGCGCTTGGGATGGGCCCGGTGCAACACCGCAGCCACATCGTTGGAAGAGCGAGGCTCCCCATGCCGCCGCAGCTCGCCGACGACCAGATTCCGAAGGGTCGCTTCCTTCGCGGCCGGGCCGGCGGGCTGCGCCACCGTCAGGGCCTGGTCCTCGGGGGGCTGCTCGCCAACGTCGCCTTGCAGAGCGCCGTCCTGGACGGGACCGGCCGGGGCGGCAACGTCGCCGGTGCCGCCCTCCGCGACCGGGGGCGGGGGCAGTCGTTCCTGGACGCTCGTCAGCCACGCCTGGTCACGGTCCAGGAGGCGAAGCTGATCCTGCAACGCGGCAATGTCCAGCTCGATTCGCTCACGTTCCTTCGCGATGAGCTCCAAGTCCTCCGTCATCAGGGCTGTGTACTTGGCGCGCAAGGACACACGGTCCGCGACAGGTTCCGGCATGAATCCGCCCTCCACGACGCTGCACGGGGCCGCATCCGACGTTATCGACCGCCACCCCGCCCGGGCCCCGGAAAGCACACGGGAGACCGTTTACCGCCCGCATCGGCTCACTCGCGTCCTCAACCTGCTGCAACCTGACGGTATTTGCCCTGCCGATGTCGCATTGAGGAACAGCTGAGAGACCCGCAACCTGGCGTCTGTTCGGGGCCGCCCCCGGCGGGCTATCCGGGTGCATACCGCCCTGCACCAGTCGCACGCCCACCCGGCCACGCACGCGGCCGCTGCTCGCGCCGTTGCTTCTTGATCTGCCGCTGCATTCCCGGTAATCCGCCGACCACCGGATGCCGTGCAGCCGACCGGCCCACCGCGGATGGGGCGCCGTTCCGGGAGCGACCGGGCTGGCCTGAGGCGATGCACCCCTCCACGCCCTACCGGAGGAAGTTTGACGCTCTCGGACTTCCCGCGCTAACTTACATGCCGAATCAGATATCAGATTGGGGACAAAGGGAGGAGTGGGAGTGCTGCTGACGACCGGACAGGCTGCGGAAGAGCTCGGATGCGCGATCACTACGTTCCGCCGCCTCATCGCTGCCGGACTGCTCCCGGGCCTTTCCCGGCGCGGCGTACGCGTCATGGTCCCGCTCGAGGTCGTCCAGGCACTGCAGACGCGGCGGCAGGCGCCGCTCGATCGACTACCGGTCCGGGAAATCGCCGTCCTGCGGGTGGATACGGCCCAGCGGACGCAGGAACCGGAACGCTCCTGGCTCGGCTTCGCCGCCGCCCTCCCGCCCGAGGACCTGCTCAAGGCGCTGCGTGGCTGGTGGCGCTGCGACCCAGCGAGTGTCGCGGCCGGGGGAGTGCTGCCGGTAACGCTCGCGGGCTACGTGGTGGCCATCCTGACCGACCTTCAGCGATGGGAGAAGAACTCCGAGGGCCGTCACGCCTTTCCCGATGCCCGCCTGGTCGGCTACGTCACCGACCTGGCCACTCCGCACACCCGCCTCACCTCCCACGCCGGCGCCGACCGGCAGCTTGCCGAACAACTGCTGGGCACGCGGCTGGCTTCCCACTCGGGCGGAGCCCTCGCCTACGTTTCCACTCACGCCACCGTCGAATGAACCCGGCCCGGACAAGGAACGCCCGATGGACGCACAGAGCTACAGCACCGCGCTCGCCGATCTGCGCACCGTGCGGGACCAGATCAAGAAGACCCGGGCCGCACTGACGAAGCAGGAAGCGGACCGCGACAAGCTGATCATCCAGCTGGCCTCCTACACGAAGGCGAAGGCAGAGCGCGTCGCCCAGGCGGCCGGACTGGGCATGGCCGATGTCGTCGCTCTCGCCCCGGCCCTGACCCCCGACAGCCTCGCCACGCACGACACCCCGCAGCCGTCGACGGCCGAGCCGTCCACGGCCCAGGTAACCCCCGAAGCCGCACCGCCCCCGCCACAGCAGGCAGCGGCCGCCCCCGTCATGACCGCTGCCGCGCGACCTGCCTCCGCAGAGCCCGAGGCCCCGCAGGCGTCCGCAGCGGCCCAGGCGTCGCGGGATCTGCCCTCTATCCCCGCGGGCAGCAGTGGCGACGCCTGGCTCACCGCCACCCCCGGGCTGGCCTCCACCCGGCCCAACTTCACCCAGCAGGCCCGCTCCACCGTCTTCCTGGACACCATCACCGGGATTCTGGTCCACCGTAACCAGACCCACCACCTCGACCTCGCCGACCGGTCGGCTGCGGACATCCTCACCGCCGTCTTCCGCACCGTCCCCGACGGCGTGGAACGCATCTACATCACCGCGGGCGACCCCTGGCACCGTGACGCTGACCGCTACCCCTACCTGCGCGACGCGGTCGCCGCCTGGCTGAACGCCCCCATCCCGGGCTGGCGTACGGACACCGGCCGCGGCCGCGACCGGATGGCCGGGCACTTCGTCCATGCACGCAATCCCGTCGGCCGCTATCAGCGCGAAAACGGCGAGCAGCATGCGGAGATCCGCTCGGTGGGGGAGTGGTTCGACGTCGACGGCGACGCCCCGCACATCGTCCGCGACGCCTTCGTGCTGCTGTGGCAGGCGCTGCGCCGCCACTGGAGCGATGCGGTCCTCATGGGCTCCCCTTCCCAGACCGGCCGCGACCTGTGGACCCGCACCGTCCCCACCCGCGGCCAGTACGCCGACGGCTTCCCCGTCCTGTCAGAGGAACTGCGCGGCCTGCTGCACGCCACTGCGGGACAGGGCCGCAACGAACTCATTGTCCCGCCCCGCGTGCCCGAGCAGCTGTCCCAACTCGTCGAGTACGACCGCACCTTCGCCTACGCCAAGCACACCTGGAAGTCCCCGGTCGGCATCCCCCGCCGCATCACCGCTGCCACGTTCGCAGCCTGGTCGCATAAGGAGCAGATGCGGGCCCTGTACGGGTGCGGGCACTGGCAAGTCCGCGTCACCGTGCCTGACGGCTGGGACCACGTCGGCCTGCTGCCCGCCCCTGCCCCCGGCGACCGCGCCTGGCACTACCCGGCTGAGCCCGGCACCACCTTCACCACCTGGGCCGGCGGACCCGAACTCCACACCGCTCTGACCAATCCCATCCAGCCGTGGAAGATCGAGATCCTCGACGGCATTCTGTGGGAGGACGGCAAACCCCTCGACGACTGGGCCAAGAAGCTCAAGGAGACCTGGACCAACCTCTCCGCCCAGGCCCACTTCCAGGGCGATGCCCAGCAGGCCCGTGCCGCCCACCTCGCCTCCCGCGCGGTGCGTTCCATCCTGCTGTACGGCATCGGCTCCTTCGCCCAGCGCCCCCGCATGGTCACCGGAACCACCCCACGCAGCCTGGAGCGCGACGTGCCGCCGGACGCCGAAATCATCGGTTTCGACAACGAGTTGATCACCTGGCAGAAGCCCACCGGCTTCGCCCGCGACCCCAACGCCCACCCCGAATGGGCCGCCGCGATCTGGTCCGGCGCACGGGCCGCCCTGCTCACCCAGCGCCACCGCGACGACGACACGTACGCCGGTGCCCTGCACACCCCGTCCGGCACGGTCGTCGCCTTCCGCACCGACGCCCTCTATCTCACCCAGCCCCACGACTGGCCTTACCACCACCAGCCCGGCGACTATCTCCTGCGCGGCCGCCTCACCGGCCCCGTCACCGCCCCCGCAAGCGAGGATGAGCTCCTCACGCTGCGGGATGCCGGACGCGCGGCCCTTACCGCTGAGCGGGAGGCCTGATGCCGCGCCGCTCCCGCCGCCAGCCTCAACCCCGGCCCGAGTTGAACGAAGCAGCACACCTCGCCGACCGGCTCCAGGCGGTCGGCTACACCAAACGCGACATCGCCCGCATCATCGACCGAGACCCCTCCCTGGTCTCGCAGTTCTACACCAAGAACAAGGGAGCCGCCTTCGTCCCCGCCCTCCGGCAGGTCCTGGCCGCCGTCGAGACCGGCGGCATCACGGACCTGCCCGAACTCGCCGCCATCGCCGCCCGCCACACCCAGCGGCGCACCACCGCCTCCGGCGCTCGCGCCCGGGTGCGCACCAAGGCCGTCCTGATCACCCCCACCGGCTCCGGTACCGGCCGCGTCGGCGCCCAGGCCATCGCCTCCGGCTCCGCCCGCCTGCGCCCCTTGATCGCCGAAGCAGCCCGCCTGGGCCTACGCCTGGCCTTCACCGTCCGCCTCGCCAAAACCGGCTACGTGCACCCCTCCGGCAGCCGTACCGACTCACCCGGCATCCGCCGCGACGTCATCCAGCGCGCCGACCACAGTGAGGAACGCTCCTACGGCTCCGCCCGGACCGGCGGCTTCGACGCCGCCGACTTCGCCCGCCGCGTGGACGCCGCGGGCGGCGACGTCACCGCCGCCGTGCACCAGTGGCTGGTGGAGACCGGCCGCATCCGCCTCGACGCTCAGATCATCCACCTCGAAATCCGCACCTGGCGCCCCCGCTGACACCGCGTGGGACAGCGCCTCAGCCTTGCTGGCCGGCGGCCTCGTCGGACTGTGCCTCGGCCTTCGGCACATCCGCCGGCTCCGGTGTGGGGGCGGTGTAGAAGACGGACTTGCCCTGCTTGCTGCGCTCGGCCTGGCTCTTGGCCACGAGTCCCTCGAGCGTGACCCGCACGACCTTGGTCGAGATCTGGCGCTCGGGATGGGCCTGGCCGAGCGCTGTGGAGATCTCCGCGGCGGAGCGCGGTTCTGTCGACTCGGCGAGGTGGCGGCGGATGAGCTCGACCAGGGTGGGCTGGGCCGCCTTCGTGGCACCCTCCGCCTTGGCTGCGGGCTTCTTGGCTGCTGCCTTTTGCGGCGCGGCGGCGGACTTGGCCGCCCTTTGCTTCCCGCCGCGCGCACTGGCTTTCTTCCGGGGTGAGGGCACCGCGGCACTTTCCGACTCGGCCGCAGGCTCGGCCGGCGCGTCGGTGATGCCAAGGGCCTGCCGCATGTTCACCAGCACGCTGTGGTCGTGCTGCAGGGCGGCCAGCTGCTGTTGCAGGGAGGCGATGTCCGCCGTGATGCGTTCCTGCTCCTTGACGTTGCGTTCGAGGTCACCGGTCACCTGAGCGGCGTACTGCGATGTCAGTTCAGTGGCGGGAGTGGTTGTCTCGGGCATGGGTGCTGACCTTTCGTCGGTGAACCAGCGTGCTGCGGGGCTGCACCAGATGAGGTGAGGCCCCCTTCTCGGGTGGGGTGTTGGCGCCCGGCGGGGGCGCCGCAGGTGCCGCACGATGCCTTGGCGTACAGATGGTACGGACAAACAGCGCCAGTTGTTCCGCCATGGGGAAGTTGCCAGAACACCTCGTCGGTCTCCCGGTTGTGATGCCATGCCCTCAGGGTGCGGGTGGTCACCAGCCGGTCGAGCAGTTCTCCGGCCTGCTGCGCAGAGTGCCCGCACAGGCGGGTGAGGATGTCCATGTCGGTGCTGTGCTCGGGCCGGGCGCCGGTGTGCGCGGCCAGCACGAGAGCGGTCAGCCGCAGTGCGGGCGTCGTGGCCGGCAGGACCAACGGCACAGGCCGCAGCGCCCAGTCGGCAGCACGGCAGCGGGTACGGCGGCCGGGCGCCTGGTCCAGCACTGTGGCATCGAGCAGCCGTACCTGCCACGGCATCGCACGCACGTCCGGCAGCTCCAGCCAGCCGGCGTGGGCCAGCTCCAGCCATACTTCGCGGTTCTGGCGCAGGCGCATGCCCCGCAACAGGCCTGCCGGCAGCCGGACATGGGCGCGGGTGTCAGCACGCAGCGCGCACTGCAGGGCCAGCAGCCGGGCGGCGGGGGAGGTGAACCGGGGCAGCGCGGCCCCGAGGTAGGTGAGCATCTCCCGCACGCGCACCCGCTCGTCGAACTCCGTGCGCGGTCCGGTGTGTGCAGCAGGCCGTGGATGGGCGGCGGGCTGCGGCCGGGGGGAACTGAGCAGGGTGTCCGGCACCACGGCGGTATGGCTGGTCGCCGCCGCGCAGGCCGCGCAGGTGTCGGCCAGCCGCCAGGCCCGGCCGCTGCGGTCGCGGGTGAGAGCGAGCAGCACCGGCCCGGCACACCCCCGGCGGCGCGGATGCCATGCGCAGCCCTGCACTCGGCACTGGCAGCTGCGTAGGTATGCCGGCAACACGTCGGCACGGGCGTGGCAGGCCAGATGCGCCAGGGCGGCAGACCGCGCGGAGGCGGCCTTGAGAGGAGAGGTGCGCGCGGTGCACGAGGGGCAGACAAGCACGGGACCGCCTGCTTGCGGACGCAGCTCCACTGTCCAGATACGCCGCACTGCGGCCTGTGCGCCACCGAGCCTCATGGGCTGGTCGTCCTCCCGTCTGTCCGCGCCGTGGCGGGGGCTCACCGTGGCAGGCCTCCGAGACGGACGCACCGTAGTGCAGATTCCCGCACCGCGGATATCGCCCTCCCTCCACCCCGACGAAAGTGCAGAAACCCGCACTGACGGGGCAGGGGTCTGCACCGTCGGATGGTCGGGTGACGATCTTGCCGCCCGACCCCGACCTCACTGCGCTGCGCGTCGTGCTCGCGCGCCTGCGGGCCGAACGCGGTTGGACCTTCGATGAACTCGCCGACCGCAGCGGGCTTGCCCGGCGCACCCTCATCGACCTCGAACACGGCCGCACCACCGGCAGTGTCACCACCTGGCACACCCTCGCCCACACCTTCGACGTGCCCATCGAGCGCTTCCTGGGCGCCCTGTGCGACGACCACACCCCGCCCGGCACGGCCACCTCCTGAACCTTGCTCCGTTCCGGTGCGCACCGCGCCGCGAATCACCCGATCGGGCAATCAGGCATAGAACAGCCATCCGCAGTAACGCTCATGTGTGCGGGCCCGTTGGGCCGGCCGTGGGACATACCCCCGACACGCTACTCACGCCTGCGTGTCGCCTGGCACGGTCCGGGCCATGTGCCCCACGCCCGCCCCCGACGGCCGCCACTGGGACGGCAGCCCCCGCGCCCCCCACCGCCCCCGCCCGCTCCGGGTGACCACCACCAGTCCCAGCCGCCTGCTGCGCGCCGGACAAACCGGCCGCTGTCGCCACTGCGGCAGCCGCATCGACCTCTACCAGCGTCCCGACCAGCGGCCCATCGCCCTGCACCCCGCCGAACTGGCCACCGCCGACGTCCCCGAATCCTGCCGCTGGCACCTCAGCGGCGGCATCGCCTACCCGCACGGCGACAACAGCGCCTGGTGCCGCATCCCGCATGCCGTGCTCTGCCCCCACCGCACACCCACCTGCCAGGTCGGCCTCCGTCTCGAGGCGATCCGCCGCCAACTCGCCGTCCGCACCCGCCGCCTGATCGATACCGGGGCCCTCACCCCCGCCCCACCCGCCACCCCGCAGCCCGCCGCTCCCCACACCGGCGGACCCGACCGCCCCGTCGTCCAGCTGCTGCTGTGCCGCTACCTTGCCCAGCAGCGGCTCGAGGACCTGCGCTGCGTCGCCCAGACCCGCCACCGCCACCGCTGCCCCCACCCCGTCCTCGCCCCCGCCAGCCCGGCCGGGATGTGGAAACTGCTGCCCACCACCGCCCGGCACGGCCAACTCGCCCTGCCCGATGCCCTGATGGCCGTCTACGACCTGGGCCACCTCTCCTACAGCGAACAGCTGCGCTGGCGCACCCAGCGCTGCCCGGCACACGCCACCGCACCTGGCGCCGCCGACCTCGCCCTGGCCGCCTGGGAACCCTTCGACCCCCTCCTGCACGCGGCACACATCCACACCCGCCTGCCCCACCCCCCGCCCCGCCCGCACCGAAGGGGATGACCCGTGCCGCACCACGCCCTGGAAATCACGCTGACCCGCCCCCTGCCCCCGCCGGGCCTGCACCGTGCCGCCCGCCTGCTGCCGCTCGCCGCCAACCACGACGCCACCCGCCTGATGGCACTCGTCGCCGCCAAGACCCCCCACCGGGCCGCCCGCCGGCTGCGCCACCGCCTCGGCACCCGGCTGCCCATCGATGTGATCACCACCCACTACCCGGACGCCGACCACAGCGTGCTGCTCAACGTCGCCTTCCCGCCTGCCGTGCACGCCACCCTGACGGCTGACGCCCGCCGCGCCCAGCAGACCCCCGAGCACTTCCTGGAACTGGCCGTCCACCGGGCCCTGGCCCAACACGCCGACCGGGAGACCGACCGCCTCGACCGCGCGGTGCGCCAGCTGCTGGCCCACACCACCCCCGCCTACCTGCTGGCCGCCGTCGGGCACGCACTGACCCGGCTCCCCGAAAGGCCCACCCCGTGAACCCCACCGACGAACAAGCGGCAGCCGCCGACGCCTTCCATGCCGGCCACCACCTCGCTCTGCAGGCCGGCGCCGGCACCGGAAAGACCACCACCCTCGCCCTCCTCGCTCACACCACCACCCGCCGCGGCCGCTACCTCGCCTACAACCGGGCCATCGCCCAGGACGCACGCACCTGCTTTCCCACCACCGTGCAGTGCAAGACCGCCCACGCCCTCGCCTACGCCGCCGTCGGCTACCGCTACACCCGCCGCCTGAACGCACCCCGCCGCCCGGCCTGGCAGACCGGACAAGCCCTCGGCATCACCAAAGCCCTCCGCATCGGCGACCGCGAAATCTCCCAACGCGCCCTGTCCAACGCCGCCCTGCGCACCGTCACCCGCTTCTGCCACACTGCCGACGAGACCATCACCCCCCACCACGTCCCCTGCCTACGCGGCCTCGAAGACACTGACCTGCACAACCAACTCGCCGCCCACATCGCGCCATTCGCCCGCAAAGCCTGGGCCGACCTGCAACACCCCGACGACGGCGCCGTCCGCTTCGACCACGACCACTACCTCAAGATCTGGGCCCTCACCCGGCCCCGCATCAACGCCGATTTCCTGCTCCTGGACGAGGCCCAGGACACCAACCCTGTCGTCGAACAGATCTTCCTCAACCAGCGCGACCACGCCCAGCTGGTCATGGTCGGCGACTCCGCCCAGGCCATCTACCACTGGCGCGGCGCCAAAGACGTCATGACCGGCTTCGACGGCACCCCACTGGCCCTGTCCCAGTCCTTCCGCTTCGGCCCCGACCTCGCCGCGGAAGCCAACCGCTGGCTACACCTGGCCGACGCCCCCATCCGCCTGACCGGCACCCCCAGCGTGTCCACCGAACTCGGCCCCGTCACCCACCCGGACGCCGTGCTGTGCCGCACCAACGTCGGCGCCATGGCCCAGGTCATGACCCTCATGGCGGCCGGCTACCGGGTCGCCCTGGCCGGGGGAGGAGACAGCCTGCAGGCCCTGGCCCTGGCCGCCCGCGACCTGAAGGAAGGCCGCCGCACCCATCACCCCGAACTCATCCTCTTCCCCTCCTGGGGAGACCTGCAGGACTACGCCGCCCACGACCCGGCAGGACGAGACCTGCAGCCCCTGGTCAACCTCGTCGACACCCACGGCACCGACGCCATCCTCACCGCGGTCGCCCGACTCACCCCCGAACCACACGCTCAGGTCACCGTCTCCACCGCCCACAAGGCCAAAGGACGCGAATGGCCCCGCGTCCTCATCGCGGACGACTTCGCCCGGCCGAAAGACGACACCCCTGCTGACCAGACCAACACCCCAACATCATCGGACCCCATCGAGGACACCGAAGCCCGCCTGGCCTACGTGGCTGTCACCCGCACCCGCCAGCGCCTAGATCTTGGAGGCCTGTCCTGGATCTACGACCACCCTGACGGCACCCTCGCTCTGGCAGCCTCAGCACCCTCGACTGACTGACACGCATGAAGCGCACCACCCAACGAGTACGCCCCATCTTTGGCAAAGCCACTGTCGTCGAGTTCTACCTGCCGCAACCTGCGGCCGTCGGAGCCAACCTCCATGAAGTAGGTCGCGGGTTCATCGCCGTTGATCACCGTCATCTCAGCGGCGCCCAAGGTGCACGATGCTCCGGTCCGCAAGCGCGCCGAAACCGGGGCGGCCGCGCTGCGCGTCGCGTTTGGCCCGTAGCCCGTTCAGGCCCGGAGGCATGGTCGACTCGTCGATGTCGACTTCGCCGAGGTCTCTGCCAGCCCGCTCTATGGCTTCTGGACTGTCGACCACCTCGACCTCCGTGAAGGTCTCTGGGACCTCTCGGGTCGATCGCGCGTGGACCCACCACCATGCACCGGGCGAATCCAGCCCGAGGCCGTCACACACGTGGCGTACTCCTGGATGCGGACACCGCGGTGTCCGCAGTGCCCGGCGAGCACATGTGTATGTGTGGGTGCTGGACTCGGGTTTGTGCCACATCTCCCGCCGACTGCCACATCCGTGACGAGGGTGTCAGCGGGAGGGCGGAACTCTGTCGTCGTGTCATGCTCGCGAAGAGCCCTGGGGCTGGTGAGCTGGTAGGAAAGCTCCTGCCCCGGGCTGCGGGCGTCGCTTCTCTACACCGCGGTGATGCCTTCCATGCCGGAGTGGCCGAAGGCGGGCAGTCCGGTGACGGTGGTGACCTTGGTGAGTGTGCCGTCACCGCCGATGCGGAAGCCGTCCACGGTGCCGGAGGTGGCGTTCTGCACGTAGAGGAACTTCTCGTCCTTCGTCACCGCCAGATCGATGACCCCCTGGGACTTGGCAGAGGGCGGCGTGGCGACCCCGTGGGCGTTGGTGAGCGCCAGCCGTCCGTACTGGTCCATGCGGTAGCCGGTCACGGTGGAGTTTCCTGTGTTGCCGCCGTAGAAGAAGTCGCCGGCGCGCTCCAGCCAGCACAGGGTGTTCTGGCCGTTCGCCAGCGGGCGCTGTATGAGCTTGAGGCGGCCGTCGGGCCGCACTGTGTAGGTGCTGACCGTCGACTTTGCGGCCTCTGCGACGAGCATCCGGCCCGTCCGGTCGAAGGTGATCGCGAAGGGGACCTTGCCGGCGGAGGGGTTGACCATGGCATTCCTGGTGGGTCGGCCGTCCCGGCCGACCGGGAAGACCTCGATGGTGTTGGCGGACTTGGTGGTGACCACCAGCGCTCGGCCGTCTGGTGTGAATGCGATCTGGCCGGGCGAGCTGCTGAACAGAGGCACCTTCTCGTTGTGCAGCCCCAGGGACCGGCGTGAGCCCGGCAGAGGCTTGAGCCCGTTGCCGGTGATCCTGAAGCCCTGCACACTTCCGGCGCCTCCCGCGTTCATGACGTAGGCGACTCGGCCGGACACCGCTATGGACGACGGGAAGTCACCGCCGGAGTGGACAACGCGACGGTGTGTCAGTTTCTGTCCCTGGACCCGGAAAGAGGTCACGGTGCCACTTCCCGCATTGACCGCCAGCAGCAGTCCCGACCGGTCGTCGTACACCAGGGAGCCCTGGGAAGCGAGGGAGTCGGTAGGCGCGTCAACCTGATCGCCGCCCTTGCCGCCGGTCGTGTAACGTCCCGCGGCGGTGAGCTTGCCATCCGTCTTGCGTCGGAAGACGTGGATGCTGTTGCCCTCGAGTTCGTTGCCCTGTACGAACACGGAGTGGTCGGCCCTGGCTGTCTGTGCTTCCGCTCTACGGTGGACCGGCTCACCGGCCGAGGCGATAGTCATCGTCGCGGCGGCCCCGACCACCGCGAGGACTCCCGCTCCCGCGACGGTCAGTCGAACCTGCAACGGTGACCTGCGCTTGGTATGCCTGCTCATGCCCTGCTCCTCAACCCTCTCCGTCACCTGGATCCGGCGACCGGCTGAGCCAGCTTTGCCTCTGGGGCAGTTGAGGCGACAGAGGAATCGACACCGCGTCAGTGTCTCGTAAGGAGTGACTCCGCCTCCGACTGCCCTGCGCTTTCAAGGAGTTCAGATGTTCCGATGCGGCTGACGGCGAGTGGGATGGGGGCATGAACCCAGTGTCTGTCCCCGGTGCTCACGGGCCGGACTGCATGATGCCCGTACGGCGACCCCCAGCGGCGTCGACAAGGCGGCCGGACCAGAGGCCGGCCATCTCGACCTCACCGATAGGACTCACGCCGCCAATGCCCTTTCAGCGGCGGCATGTCCTCGGGGTCATCGCCGTGCCCGGTTCGCCGTGCGCACAGGACGGCAGGTCATACGGATTGCTGGCCGGGTTCCTCGACGGAGTCGTTTAGCTCGTTGAGGTAGTTGTAGATGGTGAAGCGGCTGACCTTGAGCGCGGCGGCAGCTGCTTCGGGGGCCTGTTTGACCAGGAAGAACCCGCGCCGTTCCAGGTCGGCGACGACTTGGAGTTTGTGTTCCTTCCGCATCTGTTCTACCGGGACACCGATCGCGGTGATGGCTGCGTCCACCAGGAGGGCGGAAAGTTCCTCGACGCTGTGGGGGAAGGACTCTCCCTGCGGGGCGGCCGTCGGTCCGGCCGGGCCCGCCTCGGCCGACTTCATCGACGGCACATGTGGCATGGACGCGGCGTCGTGGCCGAGGACGAACCGGTCCATGGCGGACCGGAGGGAGACCCAGGCGGAGACGTCGGTGTTCAGGCAGAGCGCCGCCGCGGGGCGACCCTCGTGGTCCGTGTAGATGATCGTCGTGCTCTGCAGGATGCGCCCGTCCGGCAGTTGGGACCGGTAGCCGATCTGGTGACTCAGGTCGCCGGCGGCGACGCGTTCGAGCAGTTTGTCCGTGGGAGGGTCACCGACATTCCGGCCGGTGAGCGTCCCGGCGATCGAGCGTACGGTGCGCGGCATACGGCGGAGGTCGTGCAGCACCACTTCGGTCGGCTGGATCACCGCCGCCTGCAGGGGGGCTACGAGGAGTTCGAGCACCCGGTTGATGCACTCCGCGTCCATGCCCTTCAGGTCCCCGGGTACGGGGAGCACCGGACTGTTCGACGCCGGTTCCATGGGTGCCACCGTCCTGTGTTCACGCTTCGACGACGTGTTGAAGAATACCGAGGCGTGGACCGCCTGGATCAACCGATCCCCGAGGCGGTCCTGATGCTTCCACAGCCAGTTGATACGCGTGCTGCCGGTGAGGGCATGGCTCCTCACTGGATGGGCACGTCGCACCGGGCCATGTGAAGGATGCCCGGGCACGTCGGTGTCAGGCGAGCGCCGTCGGCGCTGCCTCGCCGTCGGGGGCGGCCTCGGCCTCCGGAGCCTGCGCGAAAAATTCTATGGCCATGAATCGTGCGCGAAGCCACCGCCGGCGCGGAGGGCCGTGGCGATCATGACCGTCTCAACCAGCTCCGTCTCGCTCGCCCCGGCGGCCTTCGCGGCAGGGACGTGGGCTTCCATGCAGAAGGCGCACTGGGGGTCAGCGCCACGCGACGGCCATGAGCTCGGTGTACTTGTGAGGTATGACCTTCCCGGCCCCGGAGAGGGCCTCCTGGGCGAAGGCCATGAACGCATTGACGGCCTCGGGCGCCCCTTTGCGCAGGTTGCGCAGGTAACGGTGGTCCGTGTCTCCTGGTGGGTCATGCGGAGCTCTCGTCGTGCGTGGTTCGTTGTGCAGGGGGTGGACCGTGCCCTTGCTGCGTGTCGCATGTGTGCCTGAGCGCAGGTCTGATCGGGGGGCCCTCGTCCGGGATCCGGCTGTGAGCGGGCGGCGTCGCGAGCGGGACGCTCGTTCGGTCAGCGTGTGTGGAGGGTGGCGGCGCGTCCCATGCGGGTGACCGCCTCGGTGAGGACGGACCGGGAGGTGGCGAAGTTCAGGCGGACATGCCCGGCTCCTCCCGTGCCGAAGATGTGCCCTGAGGACAGGGCGACCCTGGCGTGTTCGAGGAACAGCCGGGCGGGGCCGGCCAGGTCCGTGACGACCGCGAGGTCGGTACATCCTTCTTCCGGGGCGAGGCCGAGGGACCGGCAGTCGAGCCAGGCGAGGTAGGTTCCCTCCGGTCTGGCGTACCCGATCCCGGGCAGGTGTTCGGCGACGAGCTCACCCAGCAGGGCTCGGTTCGCGTCGAGCCCCGTCAGCAACGCGTCGAGCCACGCGTCGCCGTCGCGGTAGGCCGTCGTGTGGGCGATGATGCCCAGGTAGCTGGCGCCGTGGTGGACTTCCTCAGGTATCCGGCGCACATCGCCGGCCGCCTCAGGTCCCGCGAGGGCGAGCGCGGCCTTGATCCCGGCGAGGTTCCAGCCCTTGGTCGCCGACATGAGCGAGAAGGCGTCCTCGGCGCCGGGCACGCTCAGGTAGGGCGTGAACTCGGCGCCCGGCAGGACGAGCGGAGCGTGGATCTCGTCGGCGACGACGCGAACTCCGTACCGGCGTGCCAGCTCCGCCACGGCGGCGAGCTCCTCTTGGGTGTGGACGGTGCCGGTGGGGTTGTGCGGGTTGCTCAGGAGATAGGCGATCTTGCCCTTGCCGCGCCGCTTCCGGGCGCGTCGAAACGTCTCCTCGAGCGTGCTCAGGTCGATTCGGAGGTCCTGCCCGAGCGGAGCCTCGACGATCCGGCGGTCGTCATGGGTGACGAAGGCGTAGAACGGCGCGTACACGGGGGAGTTGACGACGACCGGATCACCGGGATCGGTGATCAGCCGCAGCACCTGGACCGCGCCCATCATCACGTCCGGGATCACGGCGGCGCGGTCGATCGCCACCCCGTCCCAGTCCCAGCGCCGTGCGGCGAAACCGGCAAGCGACTCGGCGAACTCGGTGCCCGCGGGGTACCCGGTGTCGCCCATGTCGATGGCCTCGCGCAGCGCGTCGGCGACCGCCGGGGCGAGCGGCACGTCCATCTCCGCCACCCACAGCGGCAGGACGTCTGCAGGGTGCGTGCGCCATTTCATGCTCCTGCGCCGACGGAGCTGGTCGAGCGAGAGGTCCTCGAGAGGGTTCGCGCCCCCTCCGGCCCCGGGGCCCCTGGAGCCGCGCGCGTCAGCGGCGGTCATCTTCAGCATTGGACCGCCGTCTCGATCTCCACGCAAGTACCGAGAAGCAGTGGCGCCACTCCGAGAGCCAGGGCTCCAACGGGCAACGTTCGCCCCGTCGCCACGCCCGGTGCGTGACAGGCAAACGTTGCCCGTTGGGACACTGGGCGCGCATGGCGACCGCGGTCCCCGAGTTCGTCAAGTGCCACCTGCGAGGCTGCCTCCGCGACGCCAGGCGCGGCAGTGAACCCGTCCCCGACGATCTGGACGACGCCCTTGATCGCGTCCAGCGGCCCGAGCTCCGCCGCAGCAACCTCAAGGCAGCGCCGCGCCGCCAGTGCGGCCTCCTCGCGCGCCTGGGCGACAGTGACGTTCCGGCCGACGAATCCGGGGTGCCGCACGCCTTCGTCGTCGATGGGCAGCTGGCCGGAGACGAACAGGAGATCGCCTGCGCGAACGGCCCGCTCGAACAGGACAGGCGTCGAGGACGGCTGCTGCATGAGGGCTCCATGGTCAAGAGGCAAGGGATGACAGCTCGTGGCTCGATGACGCCCACCTAATCTTCAACTCAGAGTTGCATCGAGTCAGCTTCCTGACAAGCCCTAAACGAGCTGTTGATGCACGCAAGAGTGGTTGGCGGCGAGGCAGGGGTCGGACCTTTACTGTCCAGAGCGAAACGATTGCAACGAGGAGTTGACATTCGAGAACCGTCTCTCCATATTCTTCAACAAGAATTCGAAACTGGCTGGAAGTCGGCGGCAGGCAGCCTGCCCTCGCAGTCATGACCCCAGCCAGCCTCAACGATCGGCCAGCTTCCCCCGAGGCACGCCGCCTTGTGGGTCACTCTGACTCCTACGCCGCCGGCGTGGCGTTGGCCCAGATGAGCGCCGCGAGCGCCGCTGACATCAAGACGGCGGTACTGCCCGTTTCGATCCGCACGAAGTCACGCAGCGGGGAGTGCGAGCCGCTGCCGCACTGCGTCTGTCCGGTGTACTCAGGTACTCAGCGGCTTCCAGAGGCATAAGGCAGGTGCTCATTCGGCGATCTGCCCGCGGCGCCTCGCATGAGGGGAGCGAGGCGCCGGCGGAGGTGTGGTCAGGTGAAGTCGGGCGTCATGGCCGCGGCCACCTTCATGTGCTTGGCGGCTTCGTCGGCCCTGCCCATGCGTTGGAGGGTACGGCCGAGCATGAGGTGCACGTAGGAGTCGTCCGGCGTGTCCTCCACCAGCTGCCGCAGAACGTCATGGGCACGGGAGAGCTGCGCCGAATGGAAGTAGCCACGAGCAGCGAGCCGTCGGACGTTCAGGTCCTCGGCGTGCTCGCCGAGCAGCGGCTGCAGCAGGGTGAGCGCGCCCAGCGGGTCGCGCTGCTCCAGCAGGGACTCGGACCAGCGCAGCCGCAGCACCTCCTCGGGCAGTTCCCGCGCCCTGACATCCGCGGCTGTGGTGAGGAAGTCGACCATCACGTCCGCCGGTTGGGCTCCCGCGAGCGCCCGGTCGCCGACGACGAGGGTAGGTGAACTCGTGACGGACCGGGCTTTGCCGATCAGGAGGAGTTCGCGTACTTCGCGGTCGGCTGCGCCAGCCTCCAGCAGCCGGCCCGCCTCCGTGAACCCACTCCGGGAAGCCACCTCGAGGAGCTGCGCAGGGTCGCTGATGTCGGCGGCCTCGAGGAAATGTGCCTTCATCAACTGCTCGACGACTCGGTCCTGGAGGGCGCTGCCGCCGTGCTCGTAGGCCAGGAGGACCAGCCGGTGGGCGCTGTGGCTGTCGGACCGCCATGCGGCTCCCCAGTTCGGCCCGAACCCTTCCTCCGCCGCGACCTGCGTGACCGTCGTCTGGTCACGGGACGGGGGCGGGCCGACACACTGGCCCGGTCCGGCGCCCATCGGCAAGTCGTTTCCTCGGCTGAGGATCGGGGTGGCCTGTGCGGGAGCGGTGGGGTCGATCCGGAAGGGCCGCCAGACGACCTCCGTCCGCACACCGGCGAGCGCCGGATCGGCCAGGGCCTTCTCCAGCCTCCGCTTGCCGATGTAGGCCCACGGGCAGAGCATGTCCGCCCACATTTCGATGCGCATGATCATCGTCTCCGGGTGCGCTTGACGTCGAGGCGCCGCTCCGCGGCGGCTGACCGCGGGCGACTGGATCTCCTGGGGATCACGGCGAGGGCTGGGCCGGGAGGTCCTGGGCCCGGCCCCCCATATGCGGCCGTCAGGCCTGGGGCTACTGCTTCTGCTTGTTCTGCTCGTCGGCGATCTGCCTGCGGACCTCGTCCATGTCGATCTTCCGCGACTGCTCGATCAGATCCTCCAACGCGGACTCGGGCAGGGCGCCGGGCTGGGAGAAGATGGCGACCTTGTCCCGGATGATCGCGACGGTGGGGATCGACTGGACGTCGAAGGCCTGCGCGAGCTCCGGCTGCGCCATGGTGTCGACCTTGCCGAAGACGAGGTCGGGGTGGCGCTCGGAGGCAGCCTCGAAGACCGGGCCGAACTGACGGCAGGGCGGGCACCAGTCCGCCCAGAAGTCGATCAGGACGAAGTCGTTGTTCGACACGACCTCGTCGAAATTGTCCTTAGTGAGTTCAACGGTGCTCACGGGGTGTTGCCTTTCGGGTCGATGGGTTGTGTTCGCGGGCGAGGCGTTTCCAGCCCTCGGCTCACGGCGCGAGGTACTCCGCCAGCCGTGCCTCGAGGGCGGGCTTGGGCAGGGCGCCGACGACGGTCGTGACCGGCCTGCCTCCCTGGAAGACCTTCATCGTGGGGATGGAGGTGATCCCGTACTGGGCGGCGGTCTCGGGGTTCTCGTCGACGTTCAGCTTGACGATCCTGATCTTGTCCGCGTGTTCGGCCGCGAGTTGGTCGAGGATCGGGGCGACGGCGCGGCACGGCGGGCACCAGTCCGCCCAGAAGTCCACGAGGACGGGCTTGTCGCTGAGCAGGACGTCGTCCACGAAGGTGGCGTCCGTGACGGGACGGGCTGCCGACATGATGCGTGACTCTCTTTCCGGGGGAGGTGGTGTGCTGTGGTCAGGCGGTGGCGAGTACGGGATCGCCGTCCGGGGCTGGCACGGCGTGGTGCGGCAGGCCCTCGTGGAGGGCGGCCAGGTAGTGCTCGGCATCGAGTGCGGCGACCGTGCCCGACGCGGCGGCGGTGACCGCCTGGCGGTAGGCGGGGTCGATCACGTCGCCCGCGGCGAAGACTCCGGGCAGGTTCGTGCGGGAGCTGCGGCCCTGCACCGCGATCGTGCCGTCCTCGGTCAGGTCGAGCTGTCCGTGGACGAGGTGGACGCGCGGGTCGTTGCCGATCGCGACGAACAGGCCCTGCAGTTCGAGCTCTCGGCGCTCACCGGTGGCCGTGTCGGCCAGGGTGACACCGGTGACGCGTTCCTCGCCGTTGACGGCGACGACCTCGGCGTTCCACACGAACTCGATCTTGTCGTCGGCGAACGCCCGATCCTGCATGATCTTCGAGGCGCGCAGGCTGTCGCGGCGGTGGATGACGTACACCTTCTCGGCGAAGCGGCTGAGGAAGGTTGCCTCCTCCATTGCCGAGTCGCCGCCGCCGACCACGGCGATGGTGCGGCCACGGAAGAAGAAGCCGTCGCAGGTCGCGCACCAGGACACACCCCGGCCGGAGAGCCGGTCCTCGTCCTTCAGGCCCAGCTTGCGGTAGGCGGAGCCGGTCGCGAAGATCACGGCGTGGGCCTGGTGCTGCTCACCGGAGGCGAGCGTGACAATCTTGACGTCGCCGGTCAGGTCGACGGCCGTGACGTCCTCGAAGAGGACCTCGGTGCCGAACTTCTCGGCCTGCTTCTGCATCTTGTCCATGAGGTCCGGGCCCATGACGCCCTCGGGGAAGCCGGGGAAGTTCTCGACCTCGGTCGTGTTCATCAGCTCGCCGCCCGCCTCCACGGAGGAGGCGATCAGCAGCGGCCGCAGATCGGCGCGGGCGGCGTAGAGGGCGGCGGTGTAGCCGGCCGGCCCGGAGCCGATGACGATGATCTGCCGCACGGTGAATCCCTTCTGTCTCGGCAGAGCCGCTTGGAGCAAGCCCTTCTGACCTGCTCCAACACCCACCCTCCTGGAAGTATTCCGTTTGGATCCAACATGTATCCCAGGTTGGGGAGTGGCCCTCATCGGCTCCGCAGCAGGCCGGCACCCCCGCCGAGGGTCCCGCGTTAACCGCCCGGCGCACCGCCCGTGGAAGATGGAACCCATGTCGACGAGCGAGAGCGCTTCCGAGCGTGCCTACGCAGCCATCCGCGAAGGCATCCTCAACGGAACACATCAACCGGGCACCATGCTCGGCGAGGCCGGCGTCGCCGCCGGCCTCGGCCTCAGCCGTACGCCGGTTCGGGCCGCCCTGCTCCGACTCCAGGACGAAGGCTGGATCACCGTGTACCCCAAGCGTGGGGCTCTCGTGCGAGGACTGAGCGAGAAGACCGTCAGGGATCTCGCCGACGCCCGGATCATCCTGGAGAGCACAGGCGTCCAGCGGGCCACCAGCGAGGGCAGGGCAGCCCTCGCCGAGCGACTGGGAAAGGACATCGAGCTGCAGAAACAGGCGCTGAGCGAGCGCGACGTCCACTGCTTCATCGAGCTCACGATCGCCTTCCACCGTTCCTTCGTCGAGGCAGGCGACAACCTCGTGACGCTGGAACTCAACGATCGCCTCGCCGACCGTCAGCGTTTCCTGCTGTTCAGCCTCGGCGACAGGCTCCTGGACCGATGCGCTGACATCATCGCCGAGCACGAGAAGCTGGTCGCCCGGCTCGGTGCCGATGACGTCCAGGGTTTCTGCGGCATCCTTCACTCGCACGTCGCCGACACACTTGGCTCCGACCTGCGCCACATGTACGTCTGAGCGGCGGACGACCCAGAGCGAGCCGCCCGCCGGTGACCTGCGGTCCAGGGCGGTCAGCCGAGTGGCAGGTCGAGCAGGACGTTCTCGATCACTTCGGGCATGGCCGGGTGGATCCAGTACTGTCCGCGGGCCACGGACCGGGCGTCGAGGCCGAAGGACATGGCCTGCACCAACGGCTGGATGAGCGTGGGTGCCTCGGGGCCGATGATGTGCGCACCGAGCAACTCGCCGGTCGCGGGGTCGGCCAGCACCTTCGCGAAGCTGGTCGTGTCCTCCATGGCCCACCCGTACGCGACGCCGCTGTAGGTCCGTACCGCGCTCACGTAGGCGCGTCCGGTGGCTTGCGCCTCCTGCTCGGTGAGCCCCACCGAGGCGATCTTCGGGGAGGAGAAGACCGCGTGGGGAATGTACCGGTGATCGGAGGAGCGCGGCTCGTCGGGATTCAGCAGGTTGTGCTGGACGGTGCGTGCCTCGTGGTTGGCGACGTGCTTGAGCTGCCAGGGAGAGGACACGTCGCCGAGGGCCCACACCCCGGGCACCGAGGTCGCCTGTCGCTCGTCCACGACGATGCGGCCGTCCGGGTGCAGCGAGAGTCCTCCCGCGGCGGCGTCCACGAGGTCGGAGTTGGGCCGGCGGCCCGTGGCCACCAGCAGTTCGTCGGTCTCCACCGTCTCCGCGCCCTCGGGTCCCTCCAGGTCGAGGCGCAGTGTGTCGCCCTTCCGGGTGGCGCGCAGCAGCTTTCGGTTCAGACGGACATCCCAACGGCCCTGTGCAAGTTCGGTGAAGCGCCGGGCCACGTCCGTGTCCTCGTGCCGCAGCAGCACGTCGCTGCGGGCTATCAGGGTGGTCTCCACGCCCAGTGAGGAGAATACGTGGGCCATCTCGGTGGCGACGAAGCCGGAGCCCAGGATGGTCATGCGGCGCGGGAGCCGGTCCATGCGCATGACGGTGTCGCTGGTGTGGTAGCCGAGCGCATTGTCCAGGCCGGGTACGTCGGGGATGTCCGGACGGCTGCCCACGGCCACCACGACCCGGTCCGCGGTGAGCGTGACCGGCCCGTCGGCAGTCTCCACCGTCAGCCGGCGCTCGCCGGTGAAGCGGGCGGTGCCGCGGTAGAGGCTGACGTTGCCGCGCCCGCTGGCGCGGTAGCGCTCGCCTCCGGCGGCGAGTGGGTCGATGCGGCCGAAGATCCGCTCGCGCACGGCGGGCCAGTCGACGCCGCGCAGGGTCAGGTCGACGCCCAGCGTGGCGCCGTGCTGCGGTGCCCGTGCGGTGTCGGCGGTGTGGACGAACATCTTGGTCGGGATGCAGCCGACGTTGAGACACGTGCCGCCGAAGCTGTCGCGCGGGCCGATGCCCTTCTCGACGATGGCGACCTTCCAGTCGGCGAAGCGCTCGTCGACGATCGAGTTTCCGGATCCTGAGCCGACCACGACGAGATCGAAATGACGATCCATGGAGGAGTGACCTATCAGCTTGTTGTGAGGGGCCTGCGCCTGTTCGGACGGCAGGTGGCGATGGGCCGACGGCGAGGGGCGAGATGCCGCACGGCGGACGGGGCGGTCCGCCGTGCGGCATCGCGGCTCGGCACTCCCGGGCGCGGGCAGAAGCGAACTACTCGGCCGGGGTAGCCGCCTGCTCGGCCTGGTCGAAGAACTTCATGGCCATGAACCCGTGCGCGAAACTGCCGCCGGCACGCAGGGCGGACGCGATCATGGTGGTCTCGGCCAGTTCCTCCTGGGTCACGCCCGCCTCGTGGGCGGCCTTGGTGTGCGCCTCGATGCAGTACGCGCACTGCGTGGTCAACGCCACGGCCACGGCCATGAGTTCGGTGTACTTGCGCGGGATGACCTTGTCGGCCCCGGACAGGGCCTCCTGGTTGAAGGCCATGAAGGTCTTGAATGCCGCCGGAGCACCGGCCCGGATGTTCTTGACGTACTTGGGGTCGCTGTGGTCGTGGTAGGACATGCGCGTTCCTGTGATGTCGGTGGGGTGAGAACTCGGCAGATGCCGGGAGTTGTCTGTTCGTGATGGGTGTCAGCAGAGTTCCGTGGCGCCGCCGTCGACGTCGCTGCGCCTTGAACGGCGTGCGCTCGGACGTGGACGTGACGAGCCATCAGGTGGGCTGACAAACAGCCGATGTCGCTGCTCTCCCGGTGGGTGGCAAGCCATGGCGTGCGGACCACCGGGCGCCGTGATCAGGCGAGTGTCGTGACGACGTCGACCGGGTTCGCGATGGTGTCACGGATGGCCGAGTAGCGCTCGACGGCCGAGACCAGCTCTTCGAGCTGCTTCCGGTCGGCCCGCGGGGCGTCGAGGTGGACGCGGACGCGCAGCTGCTGTATTCCCGGACGGACCTCGGGGTCGATACCGAAGGGGCCTCGCATGTCGATGTCGCCCTCCAGCTCCAGGCGGAAGCCCTCGAGCTCGATGCCCATGAGGGCGGCATGGATGGCGAGGGTGACGGTGTAGCAGCCGGCGAGGGCGTGCAGGACGAACTCCAGGGGCGAGGGCGCGGTGTCGGTGCCCATGGCCGCGTGCGGCTCGTCGCTGCTCATCTGGAACTTGGCGACGCGCGACTCGTCGCGCTCTCCACCCATCGTCAGGGCACCGGTGTGCGTGGCGGCACGGAAACCGCCCTGCCACGAGCCCTCGACGGTGAACGTCGCCCGACCCAGTTCCGGGTTGGCCCGTACGGCGTCGACGGTGTCCTGCAGAGCCTTGAGGTCGATCTGGTCGCCAGTGGGCATGATGCGTTTCATCCTCTTCTCGGGTGCTTGCGAAATACGACTGACGGTGGAAATGGTTCCGGCGAAGAATGACGTCATGACCGGCTGCGGTCACGAACGGAAACCGGCATCTGCCGGGAGCGGAATGTGGCGCCGATCAGTTCCGGCCGGTACCCACACCGCCGTCCACGTCCCACACGGCGCCTGTGACCCAATCGGTCTGATCGGACAGGAGGAAAGCGACCGTGGCAGCGACGTCGTCGGCAGCTCCGACACGACCAAGAGGATGGAAAGAGTCGTATTCCTTGAGGGCGGACCCGATTTCCTCCTCGGGAATGAACTCCTTGTAGATGGAGGTGTGCACCACAGCGGGAGACACGACATTGGCCCGGATACCGTGCGGGGCGAATTCCATGGCCAGTTGCTGGGTCAGGGAGTGCAGGCCGGACTTTGCCACCGAGTACGCCGAAGACGGGAAGGCCGCCACCGCCTGTTGCGCCAACATGCCACCGATATTGACGATCGATCCCTTGGCGCCGCGCGCGATCATATTCCCGGCGACGGTCTGCGTGAGGAAGAAAAATGCCCGGGTGATGGCCTGGTAGCGGTCGTAGTCCTCCTCGGTGTGAGCGAGGAAGGGCTTTGGGCTGAAAACACCGGCGGCGTTGACCATGAGGGTCGCGTCGGCGTGGTGTTCCGTCAGGTTGCCGCGGAGGCGTTCCACGGAGGCGCGATCGAAGAGATCCGCGGCCAGGCCGGTGACTTCTCCGTGCTCCGACAGGTCGGCCGTGGCCTTGGCGACGCTGGCCTCACTCCGGCCGGTGACGACGGCACTGCCACCGCCCTCCAGGACACGGCGGGCGGAGGCCAAGCCGATACCGCCGGTGCCGCCGATCACGATGACCTTACGGCCGGTGAATTCGAAAGAACTGCTGGGCATGAAAGAGCGTTTCTGGTGTCGGTTCGGTGCAGGTCTCGGAGATGTACTCGAGTGAGTCATGTCCGGTGGCGAATCAGTGCGACTCGTCACAAGAAGTCGGCACGTCCATCTCCGTGGCTCCCCTTATCACCGTGCCGGGCGAGAGCCGGCGAAAAGGGCAGATGGCAGGAGAACAAGACGGTTCATCGAACGCGAAACGCGGGAAATGAACACACCGGACTCTCCGGTCCTGCTTGATCGGCACCCACCATAGGGACTCTCACAGAGGGGCGGTAGAGGACGCTGAGGCATGTGGCTATAAAGGATGTCTATAGTTGGTCGGCCGGGGGCGATCCAGGAGGAGAGTGACGTGAACATCGAGGGTCTTCGCTATGTCCAAGCCGTGTCGCGGACGAAGTCGTTCAGCGCTGCGGCCCGCGCCTACGGGGTGACTCAGCCGGCCCTGTCCCACGGCATCGCCCGGCTGGAAGAAGAACTCGATGTGAAGGTCTTCGACCGTTCGCCGCGCGGAGTGAAACCCACCCCTCACGGAGCGCGGGTACTGCCGTTGATCGAGAACATCCTGGGCGCAGTCGACGCGCTGGTCGCCGAGGCCCAGCGGCTGGCCCATCCGCCCGCTGACACGATCCGACTGGGGGTGTCCCCCCTGATCGGGGCCGACCTCGTAAACCGAGCCTTCCAAGCCGTCCTCACCCTCGACCATCCACGTGACCTGGTCCTTCGAGAGGCCTGCCTCGACACCTTGCGGAGTGATCTCGGCGCAGGCCGGCTGGACATCGTCATGGCCCCTGTGGTTCCCGGTATGCCGACCTTCCGCCACCGTGTCATGGCGAGTGAGCCGCTGGCCGTGATCAGCTCCGCCGAGCCACCGACCGACGAGCCGGTCGAACTCGAGTCCGCGGCTGGGGCCATGTTCGTCCTCGGAGACCCCGACTGCGAACTGACGAGTTTCACCAAGGAGCTCTTCCGCATCCACGACATGCCGCTGCACACCTATGCCGGTGAAGCCTCCGGCATGCAGTCATTGGAGGAGTGGGCAGCAATGGGGGTGGGGGCGGCGATCGTGCCCATCTCCAAGATCACACGCCGGCACACCGGCTGTCGTCCTCTGGTCCAGGCCGGGGTCCCCGTCGAGATCGACTTCGAGGCCGTCTGGGACTGTGACACTCCGCTCGGTGCCGACTTGGACGCGTTCGTCGACGCGCTCGCCGAGTCCGACGCCTCAGGCGGCTGCTCCCAGCAGCGCCTGCCGACGGCACATGCTGATCAGCAGCAGGCCGTTCGGCCCGCTGCCGCGGCCGGTTAGTTCGCGGGCAAAGTCCCTTCCGTAGCAGGGACTTTGCCCGCCACACGCCGTGTGTTCACCATGATCTCCAGCAGGCGGGCCGGCCCCGGTCGGGTCTGGCGGAGCGACAGCTCACCGAGTGCTCCGTCTTCCGAAGGTCCGGCGTCGCTGTATGGTGGGTGTGCCGTCCATTTGGAGAAGCCTCTGGGCGAAGGGCCGATCTTTGATCGGCCGAGGCTTCTTTCTTCGGCCGCACTAGGCCGGGCTTGCTTGCAAGACGTGCGCATGCCGTCTCTCTACCGTGGTGCCGAATCCTCTCGTGTCGGCGTGCTGCTCGGGCAGATGTTCCGGCGGTACGTGACGGACGCTCGGGAGCGCGCGACTGTAGCGGACCCCACGGACCCCCCCTCGGTGCAGGCGTCTGCCAACGCCCTTGGGCGGCCACCAACCCTGCAAGAAGGAGAAGGACATGAGTGAGACCACCAGCCCCGGCATCGCGGGGGTCAACCACGTGGCCCTGACGGTCACCGACCTCGATGCCAGCGTGGCCTGGTACCAGCGGTTGTTCGGCATGGTCAACGTGGGCAAGTTCCCGCACTTCGACAAGGAGGAGAGCGGCTATGCCGTGGTCCTCGCCGAACCGCGCTCGGGAGTGGTGATCGCCCTGCACACCAACACCGGCAATCGCGGTGAATCGTTCGACGAGGTCCGCACGGGCCTCGATCACCTGGCCTTCACCGTCGCCTCGAGCGAGGAGCTGCAGGCCTGGGCGGCCTGGCTCGACGAACTCGGCATCGAACACACCGGCGTTCGGCACATCACGGATCCGTCCCCCATCTCTACCCTGGTCCTCCGGGACCCCGACAACATCCAGCTCGAGTTCGCCACGACCGGCTGACAGCAGTACTCCCGACCAAAGACGGCCGAGATCTCAGAGCGGTCACCTCGGGTTACTGGGATACATGTGGGATGTAAGTGGAATACGTGCCTGCGGTGCGGACGTTGTGATGCGTGACGAGGCCGTCCGCAGGTTCGGGGGCGCTGTCGCCGCACGAAGTGGCCAACAGAACCCCGGTTGCCCGGCACTACAGAGAAGAGAAGTCGAAAGCCATGAAGTTCCTTCAGGTCAACTACAGCCGCGCGATCAGCAAGCACGACGCTGCGCAAGCCGAACGCCTCACCGCGGTGGCCCATGAGATCGCGTCGGTCCCGGGCCTCCTCTGGAAGGTGTGGGTGTACGACGAGGACGCACGCGTGGCCGGTGGCATGTACCTCTTTGACTCGGAAGAGAGCGCCCGTTCGTTCGGTGACGGCCCCATGGAGAGCGCTCTGCAGTCGTTCCCGGGTGTCGGGGACATCACCAAGCGCTACTTCGACGTCGACGATGCCTTGACCGGGATCACGCGGGGCCCGATCGCGACGCGTTGACGTCCCACGACACCAGGGGCACACGGCCGGCACGTTCACCGTTCCCTCAGGCCCGGGCAACCGGTGCCGGCCGTTTCGGAATCAGCGGCCGGCGGAGATCTGTCGCCGCAGTTCTGCCGCGTAGGTGCTGACCTTGGCGAACCGGGCCGGGTAGCGGCCGTACTCGGAGCTGGCGCCACCGCTGACCACGCCGGCGAGTTTGCCGTCGATGACGAGCGGGCCACCGCTGTCGCCCAGGGCCGCACCGGTGCCGTCGCCTCCCGCGCAGAAGGCCGATCCGGCCTTCAGCGAGGTCCGCTGTTCGTCGATCGTGTAGATCTTCAGGCATTCGGCCAGGGAGCGGACCGGAATGGTCACACCTCGGAGCGTCGTGGAGGGCGGTGCGCTGGTGGAGCTGTCCGCGCCCCATCCCAGTGCCAGACCTTTTCGGCCCGCGCGGTAGAGCTTGCTGTCCCCAGGGCCGGCGAGGGGCAGGGTGCGTTGCGCGAGGGGCCGGCTCAGGGTCAGCACGGCCAGGTCGACGCGGGGAGTGCCGGCCGGCAGGTCGTCGCCCGAGTGCGGGTGAACCCAGATGCGGTTGACCGGCACATGGGTTCCGGCCTTGCCGTGGTACCGGTCCTCGCCGGCGATGACGGTGAGCTTCGGTGAGGGCTCGTCAGCGGGGATGCAGTGCGCCGCCGTCACGACCTTGGTCGGCGCCACGAGCGTGCCACCGCAGCCGATCGGGTTCCCGTTGTCGATCTGCACCATCCACGGGTGCTGGGACGTGCTCGTCGGGCCTCCGCCGACGATTGCGCCCGCCTGCGGGGCCAGCGCGAGTTGCGTGGTCACCATGGCCGCCAGGACGGCTGCGGCGCCCAGGCGGGCAGCGTGGGTGCGCTGGGCCAGGCGGACCCGGGTTAGCGATCGATACATGTGGCTCTCCTCGTCCGTTTGCAGGTGACGACGATGATTGCCGGTTCACGTATCCGTTCCCCCGGCCTTCTGAGGCGGCCGGGACTCGATAACCGCTCGGTGGTGTATCGGTTGTGTCAACTCATCGATTTCGCGCGCACGTCAGCTGTGAAGCCTGGCCTTCGCCCAAACGCCGTGCGGCGGTTTCGTGTGCGCCGCATCAGCAGGTCCGTGCCTACTGCACGATGTGCTGCTGGTCGAAGACGACGGCCGGTACGGCGGTTGTGGCTGTCCGCGATTCGACGGGAGACGCGGTTGCTACGCTCACCCGGCGCTGCGAGTGGAGCACATGCCTGATGAAAAGAACGTCGCCATGACTGCCAGTGAGCCTTCCCCACGAGTGCGCCGCACGCGGCGGAGACGCGCCTGGCCGGGCGTCATTGTCGGCTTGGCGGCCACACTGGCGCTGTCTTCGTGTGGGAACGGCATGGGCACGGTCGACGACGGACCGGCGCCGACGCTGTCACCGCCGGAGAAGGCCAGGCCCCTGTGGCCCGGCTACACCCCTCCCGCGTCGTCCTCCGGTACGGACCGGCCGGTCGAGCAGCACTTCCAGCCCGTCATCGGGGTGCGGATCTCCGTGCCCGTCAGCCGCGCCGAGGCCCAGCAGCTGCTGGTGGCGGACCCCAATGTGTCCTCCTCCTTCAGCGCGAAGGTGTACGGCTGCACCCAGCAGGCGCACGCCGGGTGCCCCACGCTGCGACCAGTGGCCCACCGCGATCTCACGGGGGACGGCAAGGCGGAAGCCGTGGTGGCGGTGGACGACCCCAGCAGCGACCAGACACTCCTGGAGGTTTACAGGATCACCGGCCGAAGTGCCGTCCTTCCTCTGCTGGTGATCTGGGAGCCTCTGGGGGCCACGGCGTCCACGGTCGGACGGGAGCTGCTGGTGACCTCGGAAGACACCAGCACACGCACCACGTCGGTCAGCCGCTACGAATGGAACGGAGACACTCTGACCGTGAGCAACGCCGCCGGGTCCGACCGCGTCGAGCAGCCCGCGTCGGAGGCACCGTGACGTACCACGTATCCGGGATGCCCGTCGAGGCCCGTCTTCTGCTGGTTGAGGATGACGAGGTGATCCGCGACATGCTCCAGGTGTCGCTGGAGCGCTACGGCTTCACCGTGCACGCCGCTGGCGACGGGCTCACCGGTTTGGAACTGTTCCGGGAGCACCGGCCCGACCTGCTGTTGCTGGACGTGATGCTGCCCGAGCTCGACGGGATCGGCCTGTGCCGACGTGTCCGGGAGACGAGCACCGTGCCCATTCTGATGATGTCGGCCCGCGGCGATGCCCTCGATGTCATCTCCGGTCTGGAGTCGGGAGCGGACGACTATGTCGTCAAGCCCTGCGAGAGCGCAGTCGTCGTCGCCCGGATCCGGTCGCTGCTGCGGCGGGTCTCGTTCGCGGCTCAGTCGCCTCCCGCGCGAGGTGTGCAGCCGTCGGCCCCGGAACAGGCTGGGACGCAGGGGCTGTTGCGGTTCGGTGATCTGTGCATCGACACCGACGGCTTGGAAGTGAGCCGCGAGGGTCGGCTGATCGCCCTGACGCCGACGGAGCTGCGCCTGCTGCTGGAGTTCGCCGCTCACGCGGGCACGGTGCTGGATCGGGGAACCCTGCTGCGGCGGGTGTGGGAGCACGAATGGGACCAAGACACCCGGGTGGTCGACCTTCATGTGCAGCGGCTGCGCGCCAAGATAGGCAGCGAGTTCATCGAGACGGTGCGTGGCTTCGGCTACAAGATGCGCCGATGAACCTCCGGTGGCGTATCGGCACGCTGGTCGTGTCGACGACGGCCGCGGCGGTCGCCTGCGTGGGCGTGTGGGTGCATGTGGACGCGTACGACCGGGAGCTGAAACAGGCCCGGTCGGCTGTCCGTACGGATCTCGACCGGGCCGCATCGGTGTACGCCCGCACCGGCGACGTAACCGGGACCGGTGCCCGTCTGGACGCGAAGCTCCCCCCAGGTCTGGCCGGGCTTGTGCACGACGGGCATCGCGGCACCGCGCTGGTCGAGGGGCCGCGAGGGCGTGAGATGTGGGCTGCTCGCCCGGCCGGTGGCAAAACCCTGTCGGTGAGCGCGAACGTGGAGCCGACGCTGCGCGCTCTGGAAGCGCTTGACACGAGCATCGCCGTGGCCGGGGCCCTGACCGCCGCAGTGCTGCTGCCGGCGGGAGCCTTCACGGCCTCCCGGCTGAGCCGGCGACTGCGCCTCGCGGCGACCACAGCGAGACAGATCACCCACGGCGACCTCGACGCACGCATCGGCGCTCCGGCACAGCCCCGGGATGAGATCGACGAGATCTCCCAGGCCCTGGACACCATGGCGGCGACACTGCAGGCACGTCTGACGACGGAACAGCGTTTCACTGCCGACGTCGCCCACGAACTGCGCACCCCCTTGATGGGGCTCCTGACGGCGGCCGAGAACCTTCCAGAGGGGCGGATCACCGACCATGTGCGCGAGCGGGTGCGGGCCCTGTGTTCCCTGACGGACGATCTGCTGGAGATCTCCCGGCTGGACACCGGCGCGGAGGAACCTGACATGTCCGCCTGGTCCTTGCGCCTGCTGGTCGAACAGGCCGTGGTGCGCGCCCACTTCGCCGTAAGCCTGCACCCGGCGCAGGACGGTGACTCGGCCACCCTGGTCCGCACGGATCCCCGCCGGCTGAGCCGTATCCTCGCCAACCTGCTGGCCAACGCCCACCGGCATGGGAAGCCGCCCGTGGAAGTCACCGTCACCGCCACCTCGGTGACGGTGCGCGATCACGGGCCGGGATACCCCGAGGAGCTTCTGAACGAGGGTCCCCAGCGTTTTCGTTCACACGCTCCGGAACGCGGTAAGGGGCACGGTCTGGGGCTGACCATCGCCCTGGGGCAGGCCGAGGTGATCGGCGGCCGGCTCCGCTTCGGGAACGCACCCGACGGCGGTGCCCAGGCCGTCCTCATTCTGCCTGCAGCCCCTGACGGTCCCGAGTAGACCGCGGCCCACCCCGCCCCCGATACACGGCGGATACACGACCGAGCAGGTTTCGAGTCTCCACGGACGGCCGGCGGAGGCGGGCCGTAGACCTGCGCCGTCAACCATCGGCAGCACCCCCGCGAAGTCCGTCGCGGACTGTCCGATGGAGCAGTGTATGACCGACCGACGTCTCCCAGTCCGTGAGCCCGACCGGTACAACAGCCGGCGCTCGGGCCATCGGCGACGCGGCGCCCGCGCCCGGACCGCGGTGCCGTCCGCTCGGCGCCCGGCACGCCGGCTGCTGGTGACGGCGGCGGTGGTCACGGCGGCCCTGGGGGCCGGCGTCGCCTTCGCGTATCAGAATCTGAACGGCAATATCGCCTCGCAGGACGTCGACGGGCAGCTTGACGCCAAGGCCCGGCCGGAGCGCACGTCTCCCGGCGCGGTGAACGTGTTGCTGCTCGGCTCGGATTCGCGGTCGGGAGTGAACCGCGAGTACGGCCGGGACGAAGGCGGCGCCCGCTCCGACACCGCCATGGTCGTCCATGTGGCCAAGGGCCACCGATCCGCCTCGGTGATCAGCATCCCGCGGGACACCCTGGTCGACAGGCCGTCCTGCGCCACCAGCTCGGGTGACGCTCCGGCTGCGCGGTCCGTCATGTTCAACTCCGCCTATGCGACGGGGGGTTTGACCTGCTCGGTCGCCACCGTCGAGGAGCTGTCCGGGCTGCGGATCGACCATGTCGTGGAGATCGACTTCTCCGGTTTCAAGAAGCTGATCGACACGCTCGGCGGGGTCCGGGTGGATGTCCCGCAGAACATCGACGACCACTACAGCCACGCTCATCTGTCCAAGGGAACACAGCGCCTCGACGGCGAACAGGCCCTCGGCCTCGTACGGACCCGGCACGGTATCGGCGACGGCAGCGACCTCGGCCGAATCAGGCTCCAGCAGATCTTCATGAAGGCCCTGATCGGCCAGATACGCTCCGCTGACCTGCTGACGGATCCCGTCAAGCTCTACCGGCTCCTCGACGACGTCACGAGCGCCATCACCACGGACAAGGGCCTCGGCTCGCTCGCCTCGCTGACGTCCTTCGCCCGCTCCCTCGACGGACTGGACGCCGACCGCGTCGACTTCCGCACCCTGCCCGTCACCCCAGCCCCGCAGGATCCCAACCGGGTCGTCCCTGAGGCGGCACAGGCCGGCGCCATCTGGAAGGCGCTGCGCGAGGACCGATCGCTGCCCGCCCGGAGCGAAGAGGGTGGAAAGCAGTGAGCGACACCACGACCATGGTGTTCAACCGCCCCGTCATCCATCAGCGCGGTCCTGCCCCGTGTCCATACCTGCACGGGCTGGACGGCGTACGGGCCTTGGCAGTTCTTCTCGTCGTCGTGTACCACGCCGACCCGTCCTGGCTGCCCGGCGGTTTCCTCGGGGTCGATGTCTTCTTCGTCCTCAGCGGCTATCTGATCACAAACCTGCTGTGCGCAGAACGGCACCGCACCGGCCGGATCGACCTCCTGCAGTTCTGGCTACGCCGGGCACGCCGACTGCTCCCCGCTCTGGTCACCCTCCTGGTCACCGTGACCGCCGTGGCGGCGCTCTGGCGCCCTGCGCGGATCGACGCCTCCGGACGCGACATCCTGTCGGCGCTGACCTTCACCAACAACTGGTGGCAGATCAGCACCCACGCCTCCTACTTCGCCTCCTTCGGGCCCCCGCCCCTCTTCCAGCACCTATGGACCCTCGGTGTGGAGGAACAGTTCTACCTCGCCTGGCCCCTGGTGGTCCTGGGGCTGCTGTGGGCGGTGCCCCATGCCCATGCACGGGTTCGCGTGGCGGTCGTCCTGGCAGCGGCGGGCACGTCCCTCGCTCTGATGGTGCTGCTCCACCAGACAGGTGAGGACACCTCCCGCGCCTACTTCGGCAGCGACACCCACGCCTTCGGGCTGCTGCTCGGCGCAGCCCTCGCACTCATGGTTCCGCCCGCGCGTACCTGGAAGCACCGCTGGGCACCTCGGGTGTGCGGGGCGGCCGGAGTGGTGGGATGGATGGTGCTGTGGGTGCTGGCCGGCGTGATCCACTCCGACTCCGCCCACCTGTACCCGTGGGGTTTCGCCGCCGCAGCCGGTGCCGCCGGTGCCGTCGTCCTGGCCGCCGCGCAGGCCGACTCGGTCTTCGTCACGGTGATGAGTGCCTCCTGGCTGCGCTGGATCGGCCGCCGGTCCTACGGGATCTATCTCTGGCACATGCCGCTGATCGCGCTGGCTGTGCCGAAGGGGCACACCGCACGGGACGTGCCGCTCAACGGCCTGTGCGCCGCGGCCCTGGCAGTGGCCGTGGCGGCGGCCTCCTACCGCTGGGTGGAGGAACCCCTGCGCCGCCACGGTCTGCGCCGGACGGCCACGATGGTGCTCGCGGCACTGGCCGGCGAGGACAGGCGGGCGGCAACCGATCCGCTCCGTGCGGACGGCGGCTTCGGTGCAGGTGATTCCCGGCACGGGGCCCCGGGTGACGACAGGGCTGCGAAACGGCCTTCCTGGGTCCCCCGCGTGCTGGCCGTCGGCGCGGGGCTTGCCGTTCTCGTCGCCGCCTGGGGCATCTCCACCGCCGGGGACGGGAACAGCGCCGCCGACCGGATAGCCGCTGCGCAACGTGCCCTCCACGGCGGTGCAGCGAACCGGTCGACGCACCCCACAGGTGCCGAAAGCGTCACGGCTGTCGGTGACTCCGTCATGGTCGCCGCCGCCCCGGCACTCCAGGAAGACTTCCCCGGCATCGCCATCGACGCCAAGGTCAGCCGCCAACTGTCCGTCGGCCCCGCCGTGGTGCGCTCTCTCGGTAAGCAGCGCCGACTGAACCAGGTCCTGCTGATCGGCCTCGGCACGAATGGCGTCGGCGGCCGCCAGGATCTCGAACAGATCGTCCGGGAAGCCGGTCATCGCACCGTCGTCCTGGTTACCGTGCACGGCCCCCTCGGTTGGAAGGACCAGGTGAACACCGCGATCAGGCAGACCGCTGCGGCGCACCCGAACGTGGTGCTCGCGGACTGGGATCGAGCCATCCAGGGCAAGGACGACCTGCTCGCGGACGACGGCATCCACCCCGGGCCCGCGGGCGGCAGACTGTACGCGAAGACAGTCGCGCAAGCCCTGGACCACGCGAAGGAACGGACGTGAGGGGCCCCTGCCGTGCTGCGCCGCAAGCGAATCGAAACCAGCCATGCCGTCGTCACGCATCGACGACGAGATTCGACAATGGCTTCGAGTAGCAGAGCAGGATGGGGACTGTCCTTCTCGCGGACGTGGACCGCCAGGATGTGAGGTCGGCACGGCTGACCTCCGGGCCTTCCACGACGAGGTGGCTCAGCAGCCCACCGTCTTGGTGAGTTCGGGCTCGTGCCGCCGCCCGCCGATCAGGATCGCCGGCTGGTCCAACTCGGCGACGGCCGGAAGGAAGAATTCCCCGGCATGACCATCGAACGCCGAGCTCAGCCGCCAACTGTCTGTCGGCCCCGCCGTGGTGCGCTCTCTCGGTGAGCAGGGTCGGCTGAACCAGGTCCTGCTGATCGGCCTCGGCACGAATGGCGTCGGCGGCCGCCGGGATCTCGAACAGATCGTCCGTCTTGCCGACCCGGTCGTGGTTCCGGCGACCCTGCAAGCCACGGTTACGTCGAGGATGGCGGTGCTCTTCTTCATCGTTGCCGTGTCTCTGCGAGGAGCCGGTCGGCGAGGTCGCGGTCGAGCCGGATGGTCTTCGGGGGCTGCGCGGATGCGGTCCAGGCCGGCAGCCGTACGGCGTGCTGGTCATGCAGGCGTTGGAGGTGGTGTTCCGCGCGGTCGACGGCTCCTGGGAACGGGTCCGGAGACAGGCAGAGGACGAACATGCCGATACCGGGGGGATCAGATCCGTGGTCGAAGGGAGCCGCGTCGATCGAGAAGGCGGCTCCCGCCAAGGTGGCCAGCAGCTCGCCGAGCAGCGCGATGTTGCCTCCGCGGTGACCGCCGAACGGCAGCAGCGCGCCCCGTAGGGCCTCGTCCGGGTCGGTGGTCGCCGCTCCGTCCGGTCCGATCGCCCAGCCCTGGGGCAGGGCAGTTCCGGCTTGTGCCGCGTGCCGTACGTTGACGTACGCCGTCTGGGAGGACGCCTGGTCAATGACGAACGGTGGGGCGCCGGCACGCGGCACGGCGTAGGCGATCGGGTTGGTGCCGAGCACCCTGGTGGCCGAACCCCCGAGTGACATCAACGCCGGGCTGTTGGCACACGCCACGGCAATGAGTCCCGCTTCGGCCAGTCGGCGCGGGTAATAGCCGAGTTCTCCGCAGGTGTAGGCGTTGCGGATCCACAGAGTCGCCGTCCCAAGGCGTGCCGTCGCCTCCACCAGATCGGTGAAGGCTGCGTCGAAGGCGACCTGGGCGAGACCGTGACGGGCGTCGGCCACGATGCAGGCCGGTGCCGGCCGGAGCACCTCGGGTTCCGCGCCAACGGCGATCCGGCCTGACTCGTAGGACCGGAGGTAGTCAAACAAGTGGGCGACTCCGACCGCGGTGTTTCCTGCGCCCTCAGCCGCGACTGTGGCCTTGGCAAGCGCCTGTGCAGCCCGCTGATCGGCACCGGCGGCCTGTGCGGCCTGGGCGCAGAGTTCAACCAGCCGGTCGTGGTCGACCGTGACCGTTCCGGCCTCGTTGGCCGTCACGTGAGGAGCCGTTCGTCCGCCGGAGCGTGAGAAATGAGTTCCGGTGCACCCTCGGTGACGATGATCTGCTCCTCGAACTTGGCGCCCTCCGTTCCGCCGACGGCTCCCATGTAGCCCTCGACGCTGAGGACCATTCCGGACTCGATCATGCCCGGGTGGTGGTCCTTCATCGTGATCACCGGATACTCGTCCGCGGCACCGCACCCATGGGCGATGAAGGGATAGCGCTGCTGGCGGTACTTCTCCGGAATGCGCTTCCCCAGCATCTCGCCGAGCTCCGCAAAACTGCGTCCGGCGACGAACTCGGGGATGCTTTCGTGAACGAACTCGTACGCCGCCCGGTACACCTCTCGCTGTTCCGCGGTGGCCGGACGATCACCGCACAAGTAGGTACGCGAAATGTCGGTCAAGTAGCCGAACGGGCCCACCAGGTCGGTGTCGAAAGCCACGAGGTCACCGTTCTGTACGACGCGGTGCGTCGCCTCCTGCATCCACGGGTTGGTCCTGGGCCCCGAGCACAGCAGCCGTGCCTCGGCATGAAGTGCCCCGTGCGAGAAGGTCTCGTGAGCCAGGTCCGCCCACAACTCGTTCTCGGTCCGGCCCGGCTTGAGGTGGTGGAGAAACGCCGCAACGGCCTCGTCCACCAGACGTGCGTTGTCGCGGTGGACGTCGAGTTCGGTCGGCGTCTTCACCGCGCGAGCCGTCTCGAGCACCGGGACGGCGTCGATGACCTCGATCCCCTGAGCGGCCAGTTCGAGGAAGGCGACCGCGTCGACGCGGTCGACACCGAGCGGTTCCTCCCGCAGCCCCCGCTCCTGCAGTGCGGCGACCACTTCGGCGATGGCCCTCTTGGCAACACGTCTGCTGTGCAGGCCCGATCCAAAGAAGGCGAAGCCTTCTGCCGTGCGGATCTCGCCGCCCCAGTGCAGTCGGCTCAGGTGCACCTGCTCGGCACCGTCCCACAGAATCGGATCGTGCTCGGCGAAGACCAGTGCCCAGCGGTAGGGGCAGTGCAGATTGGCCACCAGGAACTGCCCGTCGCAGGTCGCATACCGGACATTGGCGGGATCGAAGAGCAGTGCGGCGGCCAGCCCTGCCGCCTTCATGCCGGCCTGCGCACGCGCGAGACGCTCGGCCTGCAGGGCCTTGACGTCGATCGTGATCGGCTGCCGGTGCACGGGGTCGACCATCATGACGCAGTCTCCTCTCAGCCACGCAGAACCCTGCTGTCGATCCTGCGGCGGCATGACGTCTCTGGTGGGAGTCAGACCGGGAGGCTCGCCCGGATCCGCTGGACATACCAGTTCACGAAGGCCTCGACGTCGTCCTCGACCGTCGAGTAGGGACCCGGCACGTAGCCGGAGTTGGCGACGCCGCACTGAGTGCCCTCGACCAGGGCACGGTCCTCGTCGTTGGTGGCCGTCCAGACCGCGGTCAGCGCGTCGACGTCGTAGTCGACGCCCTCGACCGCGTCGGGGTGCACCAGCCAGGTGGTGCGTACGAGGGTCCGGCCGGGAGACAGCGGCTGGACCCAGAACACGACGGCGTGGTCGCTGAGGAAGTGGAACCAGGCGTTCGGCTGCATGTGCAGCGAAAGGTCACCGAACTTGGGGTCGGTGATGGAGCCGAGCAGCTTCTTGCAGACCTGCTCACCACCGGTCCCGAGCGATGCGCCTGCCCCGTCGAGCGGCAGATGGAAGAGCTGGAATCCCGTCGCACGCGAGTCCAGCTCCCGCCGCTCCTGCTGCGGGAAGCCGGCTGTGGTGCGAGTGGCGGTCAACGCCGCCTCCGCGGCCTTGTAGCGCTCGTACAGTGGCAGCAGCCGCGGCGGGACGTCCTCCTCGGAGTGTCGGTTGAAGGGGAAGTACGCGGTGAGGAGTTCCGGGTGCGACACATCGCAGTGGTGGCATTCCCGGTTGTTCTCCATCACCAGCTTCCAGTTGCCCTCCTCCACGATGTCGGTCTGGTGAGCGACCTTCGCGTTCTTGAGGTCATACGGCAGCAGGTACGGCTCCACGAACTCACTGAACTCGTCGAAGTCGGCCGGCGGCTCCTCGGCCAGGCAGAGGAACACCATTCCCCCGACCGTCCGGACATGTGCGGGCCTGAGACCGAACTGCTCGCGGTCGAAGGTGGGCGGCTGGTATTCGGCGAAGACCAGGCTCCCGTCAGTTCGGTAAGTCCACTGGTGGTAGGGGCAGACAATGTTTCCGACCGACCCGCACGGTTCGGACAGGAGGCGCGAGCCTCGGTGGCGGCAGACGTTGCGGAAGGCACGCACCTCTTCGTCGTCGCGGACGATGATCACGGAGTGGGGCCCTACGTCGATCGTCACGTAGTCGCCGGCCTCGGGGATCTCGGCTTCCGTGGCGCAGAAGAACCAGTGCCTGCCGAAGATGACGTCGAGGTCCAGCTCGTGGATCTCCTGGCTCGTGTAGAAGGGTGCTTCGAGGCTGTGGCCGACCGCTCGGCGGTTCACGACGGACGTGATGTCCAAATCGGGCTTGTCGATGCTCATGTGCGTCACTGTCATGTCTCCAAGGGTCGGATCCGGGGGCGCCCGGATGGGACGGCGACAAGCTGGCAGGTGAGTGTTTCGCTATGTGAAACATGAGTGCTCTGCGAAACAAAGCAAGGGTGCAGCGCACCTCAAGGGCCTGTCAACGGTCACTGCCCGGCAGGTTCCAGGCAATTGAGATGGCGGTGCCCCAGCCCGACCGGCCGGGGCCATGGCTCAGCCGGACTTGGGGAAACCGTTGCGATCGGAGATGGCGGCGGCCGCGGACACGACGCGTTCGGCCAGCCCGGGAAGGGTCTCCGCGGTGATCCGGAACGAGGGCCCGGAGACAAGCACGGCCGCGATGACCTCTCCGTCTGCGGTGCGGATCGGCGCGGAGACCGCTGTAAGGCCGATCTCGTGCTCGTCCACGGTGTATGCGTATCCCTGCACGCGCACCTGCGCCAGCTGCTTTTCGAGCACCTCCACATCCAGGATGGTGTGCTCGGTGTATCGCTCCAGGCCTCGATCGAGGATGTGCCTGCGATCTGCCGCCGGCATCGCGGCGAGGAACACCTTGCCGGGCGCCGTCGTGTGCAGGGGGCTGCGCTGACCGACCCAATCGACCGTCGTGACGGAGGCGTTGCCCATCACCTGGTCGATGGTCACCAGGTCTCGGCCGTCTCGGATTGCGACATTGACGGATTCACCGACCGTCTCGGCGAGCTGCCGGCAGATCGGCCGGCTGACGACCGTGACGTCGTATTTCCTGGTCGCGCCGGCGGCGAGTTGGGTGACGCCGTAGCCCAACCGGTACTGCCCCCGGGTCGTGTCCTGCTCGACGAGCCCGCGCGCCTCGAGCGTCGCCAGGAGCCGGAAGACGGTCGACTTGTGGACCTCCAGCTCGCCGGCTATCCGGGTCACGCCTGCGGGCCCGTGACGAGCAAGGGCCTGAAGAATGGAGATCGCACGGTCGACCGAATGGACCGAGTTATTTCGCATCTCGCTACTGTTCCTCATAGCGAGACAATAACGCCCTCGCTCCCGGACCATCGGCTTGCTGCACGCCGGGGAGGCCGGATGCACGGGGGTCTGCTCGCGTTGCGATGGCGTCGGGGGGACTGAAGAACAAAACCTTCAGGGGCCTCGTCCCCCGGTTCATCGACTGGTGTTCGAGGCCTGCGGGCATGCGAATGAGATCGCCCTGGCGTCCGACGACGGCCTTGCCAAGGGGAAGGACCAGGATTGTCACTTCACCCTCGATGACGTAGAGGACCTCCTCGTCGGAGTGGCAGTCGGTCCAGAAGGACTCACCGGGCAGGGCTTCCCAGATTCCCACGTGAAAACGATCGGTCTGGATGTAGTTGCGAACGAGGGCATCACCTGGCTCATAGCGGTCGGTGGACCCGCTGCGGCCAGGGCGCGTGTAGAAGGTGAGGGGGACGTCGTCGGAAGAGATCACTGTGGGCAGCGGGCCCGGCACAGGCGCAAGCGCCGGGTCGTCTTCGGCCGCGCCCGTCGGGTCACGGTGTTGCATGGGTCCTCCTGGTGCGTGTGCGCGCACAGCGGTGTTTCCTCGGCCGGCAGGGCGGACGGGTTCAGCGTTCGTGGTTGTGCATGACGTGCTTGGTACGCGAGTAGTCGTCCAGGGCGTAGATCGACAGGTCGCGGCCGTAGCCGGATCCCTTGAACCCGCCCCAGGGGACTTCGCTGGCCAGTACGAGGTGGGAGTTGACCCAGACGGTCCCGAAGTCGAGGCGTGCGGCGACGCCGTGGCTGCGGCGGGCGTTCTCGGTCCACACCGAGGCGGACAGACCGAAGGGGACGTCGTTGGCGCGCCGTACCGCTTCCTCCTCGTCGGTGAAGGTCTCCACCGTGATCACGGGACCGAAGATCTCCTGGCGGGCGACCTCGGCGCCTTCCGGGACGTCGACCAGCACGGTCGGGGCCACGAAGTAGCCGGGTCCGTCGACGGCCCCGCCCCCGATCGCCACCCGTACGCCTTCCTTTTTCGCGCGCTCCAGGTACCCGGTGACCCGGTCGAAGTGCGCCTTGGAGACCATGGGGCCGACCTCGACCTCCTCACCGGCCTGCGGCTCACCGACGACCAACGCCCTTACCTCGCCGACGAGTTGCTCGATGAACTGCCCGGCCACGGATTCGTGGACAAGGACGCGGCAGGCGGCCCCGCACTCCTGGCCGGAGTTCCAGAAGCCGGCGACGCGCAGGGACGATGCGGCGGCCGCGAGGTCGGCGTCCGGGAAGATCACCACGGGGGCCTTGCCGCCGAGTTCGAGGTGTACGCGCTTGAGGCTGTCGGCGGCGGCCCGGGCGACGGCGCGGCCGCTGCCGACCGATCCGGTCAGGGCGATCATGTTGATGTCCGGGTGCTCGGCGAGCCGGGCACCGACGGTCGGGCCGTAGCCGTTGACCACGTTCAGCACGCCGGCCGGCAGGAGGTCGGCGACGATTTCGGCGAGCTTCAGGGTGGTCAGGGGAGTCTGCTCGGACGGCTTGAGGACCAGCGTGTTGCCCGCGGCGAGGATGGGTGCGATCTTCCAGACCGCCATGAGCAGGGGGTAGTTCCACGGAGTGACCACGCCGATCACGCCGAGCGGTTCCCGCAGGATGACCGACAGGTGGTTCTCGGCGTAGTCGCCGGCGGCCAGGGAGGTGGTCGCGCGCACCGCGCCGGCCATGAAGCGGAAGGTGTCGATGGCCTGGCCGACGTCGTCCGTCGACACTGCAAGCGGCTTACCGGTGTTCGCGGACTCCAGCCTGGCCAGGAGTTCCGTGTTCTGGGCCAGCCGGTCAGCGATGGCGTGCAGCAGCTCGGAGCGCTCCTTGGGGACCAGCCGTGCCCACCCGGCCTGCGCCGCCAAAGCGGCGGCCACCGCTCGGTCGATGTCCTCGGCGGTGCCCTCGGGAATGCGGGCGATGACAGCCTCGGAACACGGGTCGACGACGTCGATGACGCGGTCGGTCGATCCCTCGACGAAGTTCCCGTCGATGAAATGCCGGGCCGGAGGAAGGTCGACCTCGGTGATCAGGGGCGGCGCTTCCACTGCGCGACGAACCATGGCCGTCGTGAGGCCGGAGGAGGTCATGATCAGTAACTCCTTGAGCGTGGTGGATACGACGAGTGTTGGACTCTCAGCGCGACGGCGCCTGCTTTCCTGGATTGCCGCTCGAGCCGTCTTCCGCGTCCGGCGATCTCGTCGGCCGGTCGGCTCTCCGGTCGGCGTGGCCGCCGAGGATCTTCGAGCAGGGTTCGGACGTCTTGCCCGTCGAGGATTCTCATGGCGGCCGCGCCGTCCGTCAGCGTGCCGCGTTCAGCTGCGGCAGCGCCTCGACGAGGGAGGTGATCCGGGCGGTGGTGGCGGCGTCCAGTCCGAGGAGGGGTTCACGGGGCGCGCCGACCGGGACGCCGGCCGCGTTCAGGCCGACCTTCACCGCCTGGATGAACGGGGCGGACATGATCGCGTCCATCAGCGGGTAGATCCGCGCCCACTCGGTCCGCGCGCGGTCGAGGTCACCGGCGCGCAACGCCCGGTGTATGGAGACGAGTTCGGCCGGCATAACGTTCGCGGTCCCGGCCATGACACCGGCGGCACCCTCGCAGATCGCCTGGAGCAACAGGCTGTCCCAGCCGACGAAGGTGGAGATGACGTCGCCGTAGTTGTGGATCAGTTGCCCGGCCTGGGTCATGTCGGCGCTGGTGTCCTTGATGTACTGGATGTTGTCGACCTCGCGGGCGAGTCGGCCGACGGTCTCGGGGGAGAGGTTGACGCCGGTGGCGCCCGGCAGGTTGTAGAGCATGACCGGGATGTCCACGGCGTCCGCGACCGTGCGCAGATAGCGCAGCGTCTCGTCGAGCGTAAGCGGCTCGTAGTAAGGGGCGACCACCATGAGCACCGAGGCTCCGGCGGCCTCCGCGTGGCGGGACAGCTCGACGGCTTCCTTGGTGCTCAGCGCGCCGGTCTGCGCGACGACGGGCACCCGTCCGGCCGTCTGGTCGACGACCGTCTCGACGACGAGGCGCCGCTCGGCTCCGCTCATCGCCGCGAACTCACCGGTGGATCCACAGGCGACGACGCCGTCGACCCCGCCGTCGATACTGCGGTCGACCACACGGCGCAGCACCTTCTCGTCGATCTGCCCGTCCGCCGCGAAGGGGATGGCAAGTGCGGTCAGGACACCGCTCAGCTGTGCCGACATTCTCAAATCTCCTCAAGTGAAGCGGTAGTTCAAGCGGTGGGGGAGCTAGCCGTAGAGAGCCCTCGGAGCTCCGGACGACGCGGCGGACCTACGACGCCTTCTGCGCCGACGCCCGCTCACGCGCCGCGGTCTGCCGTCCGGTCGCGAGCAGGCTGCGGACCTCCTGCGCGGCGGACAGGCCGGTCTGGATCGCGGTCTCTGTATAGAAGGTGCCGAGGTAGTCACCGGCCAGGAACACCCGGCCGCTGCGGCGCGTCAGTGTCTGCTGGAGCTTGCCTCGGCCCGGGAAGCAGTAGGGCGCACCCGTGGGCCAGCGCTGGACCTCGGCCTCCACGACGTTGTCGGCGAAACCGGGCAGCACCTGGTCCAGGTCGTCCAGGTAGATACGGCGGATCTTGTCGTCGTCGTGCTCCAGCAACTCGCGTGCCAGGCTGCCGGGCGAGAAGGTCATGATGCTGCTGCCGGGCGTGCGCTCACGCTCGTATCCGTGCACCACGTTCGACATGTTCAGCGCGACGTTGAAGGACCGCTTCGGCGTCGCGATGCCGTAGGCGTCGTCCCAGACCTGACGGCCCGTCTCGTTGCTGAGGAACGCCGCGCTCACGTAGGGGCCGTAAACGATCTTCGACAGGGCCTCGCGGACGTCGCTCTCAAGATCGACCGCGATGCGATGGCTGACGGTCGCGGGCGTGGCCAGGACCACGTAACGCGCCTCGACCTCCTGCTCGACGCCGTCCTGCCGGTAACGGACGACGACCGAGCCCTTCCTGTGGGCGATCTCGTCGACCGTGGCGTTCAACCGCACCCGGTCCGACAGGGAGGCAGCGATGCTCTCGGTGAGAGTGGACGGGCCGCCGAGGATGCTCTGCGAGAGACCGCCGCCGATCCCCCACACCAGGCTGAAATAGCCGACGCCCGCACCCGCCGAGAGCTGGTCGATATCGGCGGAAGAGCGGGTCACCGTGGGCTTGAACAGCGCCTCGGCGTCCTCGGGCAGGTCACCGATGAAATCCTTGAAGGAACGGTCGTTCATGAAGTCGTAGATCCGCTGCTGATGCTGCGCCGCGTCCTCACCCCGCCGCCGCTGAACGATCCGCGCATACCGGGCCACGCGCAACCCGACCCTGGCGCCCGCCCTGACCATGCCGACCCGCGACTCCATCGACATCGGGATGCGGAACGGATAGGCCTCCACCCGGCCCTTGAGCAGCAGCTTGCCGTTCATCGACAGCCCGGCCAGCGAGCCGGGCACCGCCACCGAGTCGACACCGGTGCTGCTCAGCAGCCACGACGTCGCCGAGTCCCCGCCGGCATACACGTGCCCGCCCCAGTTCATCCAGTACGGTCCGCGACGCTCCGACCGGATACGTCCGCCGACCCGGTCCCCGGACTCGAGCAGGAGCGTGTCCCAGTGCCGCAGGCGCCAGCCGGCGGCCAGTCCGGCAATGCCGCCTCCAACGATCACTACATCCCTCATGGGTAACCTCCTGCGGATTCACGGGTATTCACGGGTGAAGATTTCGGATGTTTCGAGTGAGGGCCCCGCCGGCCTCCTGCAAGAAGCCGCCGCACCGTCACCCGGCACAGAACTCGTCGGCCGGGGCCCTGCCGCCGAGGAACGAGCCCTGTCCTGCCTCGGTGGTCATCACGGCCTCCGGGAGGGATCCCCGAACTACCCTTGAGGGCGAGTTGGGCCCAGGTCGGGGTTGCTGTGTTGTCGTCGGTGCCGAACGCCCTGTCGCTGCTCTGGTTTCGGGAGCCGAGGCAACTGGTCGACAACGCCGCCGGGAAGCAGACGGCATGGCCTCAGTGCGCCCGGTCGATCCACTCCTGGAGGTGCGGGGCCTCGGTGCCGATGGTGGTGGTGGCGCCGTGTCCGGTGTGGACGGTCGTCTCCGCGGGGAGGGTGAGCAGTTCGTCGCGGATCGAGCGGATGATGGTGGGGAAGTCGGAGAACGAGCGGCCGGTGGCGCCGGGGCCGCCCTGGAAGAGGGTGTCTCCCGTGAACACGGACCCCAGTGCGGGCGCGTGGAGGGAGACCGCGCCGGGGGCGTGCCCCGGGGTGTGGTGGACGATCAACTCCGTGCCGGCCACGGTGATTCGCTGCCCGTGGGCGAGAGGGCCGTCGGGGGCGCGGTCGGGGTGGGTCTGCTTCCACAGTGGGTGGTCATCGGGGTGGAGCAGGATCGGTGCGCCGGTGCGGTCGGCGAGCTCCGGGGCCGCGTTCACGTGGTCGTCGTGGGCGTGGGTGCACACGATGGCCTGCAGCACCCGGTTGCCCAGCGCCCGCGCGATGGCCTCGGCGTCGTGGGCGGCGTCGATGACGATCGCCTCGGTGTCGTCGCCGACGATCCAGACGTTGTTGTCGACGTCCCAGGTGCCGCCGTCGAGCGAGAAAGTGCCCGAGGTGACGAGGTGGTCGATGCGCGCGGTGGTCACAGCAGCACCACGGAGCGCAGGACGTCGCCGTCGTGCATCCTGGCGAACGCCTTCTCGACCTCGTCCAGGGAGATCGTCTCGGTGACGAAGGACTCCAGGTCCAGACGTCCCTGCAGATGCAGGTCGATCAGCATCGGGAAGTCCCGGGACGGTAGGCAGTCGCCGTACCAGGAGGACTTGAGCGCGCCGCCGCGCCCGAAGACGTCCAGGAGCGGGAGTTCGAGCCGCATGTCCGGGGTGGGCACGCCGACCAGCACGACCGTGCCGGCGAGGTCGCGGGCGTAGAACGCCTGCCGGTACGTCTCGGGGCGGCCGACCGCCTCGATGACCACGTCGGTGCCGAAGCCGCCGGTCAGGTCGTTGATGGCGCCGACGACCTCGGTTTCGCGGGAGTTGACCGTGTGGGTGGCACCCATTCTGCGTGCTGTCTCCAGTTTCCGGTCGTCGATGTCGACGGCGATGATCTTCGCCGCGCCCGCCAGCCGGGCCCCGGCGATCGCGGCGTCGCCGACGCCGCCGCAGCCGATGACCGCGACGGTGTCGCCCCGGCCCACGTTGCCGGTGTTGATGGCGGCGCCGATGCCGGCCATCACTCCGCAGCCGAGCAGACCGGCCACCTGCGGGGCGACCGCCGGGTCGACCTTCGTGCACTGTCCGGCCGCCACCAGGGTCTTCTCCGCGAAGGCTCCGATGCCGAGGGCCGGGGACAGCTCGGTGCCGTCCAGCAGGGTCATCTTCTGCGTGGCGTTGTGGGTTTCGAAGCAGTACCAGGGGCGACCGCGCACACATGCCCGGCACTGACCGCACACCGCACGCCAGTTGAGGATCACGAAGTCGCCGGGGACGACCTCGGTCACACCGTCGCCGACGGACTCCACCACACCCGCGGCCTCATGGCCCAGGAGGAAGGGGAAGTCGGCGCTGATGCCGCCCTGCTTGTAGTGCAGGTCGGTGTGGCACACCCCGCAGGCCTGTACCTTGACCACCGCCTCGCCCGGGCCAGGGTCGGGGATGACGATCGTCTCGATCCGTACCGGCTCGTCCTTGCCCGGCGCGACGACGCCGCGTACTTCCTGTGCCATGTCCTGCTCTCTCCTCGATCGCCTTACGCGGGTGTGGGCTCACGGTCGCCGGATGCGGCTCACTTCAGCCAGGAGTCGACGACGGCCTTGTTCTGGCCCATCCATTCCTTGGCGGCTTCCTGCTCGTGCCCCTGCCCCTTCTTCTGGATCAGCAGTTCGAGGCTGCCGAGCTGCTCCGAGGTGAGCTTGAAGTTCTTCAGCCAGCCGGCCAGTTCGGGGTGGTCGCCGGCGAAGCCCTTGGAGGCGACGACCTGGGCGCTGTCGGGCTTGCCGTAGGCGAGCTTGGGGTCCTTGAGGACCTTCAGCGGCAGTTTGGTGAACGCCCAGTGCGGTCGCCACAGGGTGACCAGGATCGGCTTCTTCTTCGCGATCGCGGTCTGCAGTGCGGAGAGCATGGCGGAGGTGCTGCTCTCGGTGAGCTGGTAGTCGCCGCCCAGGCCGTACTTGGGCATGACGCTGGTGCGGGTGAGCCGCATCAGGCCGGAGCCGGCCTCGATGCCGACGATCTGGCCGCCGAACTCGGAGGCGTGCGTCTTGAGGTCGGCGATCGAGTTGACGTCCTTGACGTAGGTGGGGACGGTCAGGTTCAGGTCGGCCGGTGAGTACCAGGTTCCGATCTTCTCCATCTTGGGGCCGAGCTTCTCCCAGTACGTCTGGTGGGTGGCGGGCAGCCAGGCGTCGAGGTAGAGGTCGAGCTGCTTGTTGGCGACGGCGGTGTAGGTGCTGGCGATCTCCAGTTCCTGGATGTCGACCTTGTAGCCCTTGTCCTCCAGGATCTGCTTCCAGAGGTAGGTGGCGGCGGTGTCCTCGTCCCAGCCGGCGACGGCAGCGATCCTCACCGTCTTCTTGCCGCCACCTCCGCCCGAGCCGGAGTCCACGGTCGCGGTCTGTCCGCTGCACGCGGTGGTGACGAGGGTGAGCACCGTGCCGATACAGCCGACAAGGAGCGAGCGGCGGCGTGTGGTTCGGTTCATGAGCGGTTTCCTGTTCTCAAGCGGTCTTCACGCCGAAGCGGGGACGGCGGGTTCGGGGGCGGTGACGGAGGTCTCGTCCGCGGTTTCGGCGGTCGGAGAGGGCCGGGTCCGGCTCTTGCGGCGGACGCGGCGCTTCGGGGTGGCCAGGGCGCTGGTGGTGCGGTCGAGGAAGATCGCGAGGAAGACGACCGCTAGTCCGCCCTGGAAGCCGACACCGACATCGAGCTGGCTGATACCGCGGACGACGACGGTGCCGAGGCCGGCCGCGCCGACCATGCCCGCGATGACCACCATGGACAGCGCCAGCATGATCACCTGGTTGACGCCGGCCATGATCGAGGGGAGGGCGAGGGGGAGCTGGACCTCGCGCAGGATCTGGCGGGGTTTGGCGCCGAAGGCGTGCGCGGCCTCGACGACCTCCTTGTCGACCTGCCGGATGCCCAGTTCGGTGAGACGTACAGCCGGTGGGACAGCGAACACGGTGGTCGCCACCACGCCGGGGACGAGGCCGATGCCGAAGAAGAAGACGGCCGGGATGAGGTACACGAAGACCGGCAGGGTCTGCATGAAGTCCAGCACCGGCCGCACGATGGCACTGGCCACCCGGCCGCGCGCGGCCCACACTCCGATCGGCACCCCGATCGCCACGGCCAGCACCGAGGCGACGACGACCACCGCCAGCGACTGCATCGCCTCCGTCCACAGGCCCATCGCCTGGATCAGCAGGAAGGCGACGAGGGTGAACGCGGCGAAGGCCCATTTGCGGGCGAAGAACGCCAGCACCGTGAACACCACGATGATGACCAGCGGATGCGGTGCCGTCAGCACGAAGAGCACCGCGTTGACCAGCGCCTTCATCACCGAGGAGATCGCATCGAACAGGCCGCCCAGGTGGAGGGTGAGCCAGTCGACGGCCGAGCTGACCGGTTTGCCGAGATCGACGGTGAACAGGGGGCTAGACATGGGCTGCCGCCTTCCGGGAGTTGTCCGGGTCCGTGGTGCGGGCATCCGACAGGGCCGTGAGGAGGGTGGCGCGGGGGACCACACCGCGCAGCTTTCCGTCGTCGTCGGTCACGGCCAGCGGCACGACATGCCGTCCGACCAGCCGGCAGAGGTCCACCAGCAGGGTGTCGGGACCGGTCTGCTCGTAGCCGTCGGTCAGGCATTCCCGCAGGGAGGTACGCCCCTCCCCGACCGCCTGGGCCAACGACTCGTCGTGGGCCACCCCGGCAATACGCCCGCCGTCCAGCACGAAGACGCCGCCCGCCTCGATGTCCGACAGCCGGCGCAGCACGTCCCGGGGATCGTCGGTGATGCCGGCCGTCATCAGCGGCTCGCGCATGATGGAGCTCGCGGTCAGCACACGCGAGCGGTCGACGTCGGATACGAACTCGCGCACGTAGTCACTCGAGGGCTTGTGCAGGATGTCGGTCGCGGTGCCCAGCTGCACCACCTGTCCATCCCGCATCACCATGATCCGGTCGCCCAGGCGCATCGCCTCGTTCAGGTCGTGCGTGACAAAGATGATCGTGCGCTGCAGCTCCCGCTGCAGATTCAGAAGCAGATCCTGCATGTCACGGCGGATCAACGGGTCGAGCGCGCTGAACGGCTCGTCCATGAGCAGAATCTCTGCGTCCGTGGCCAGCGCGCGCGCCAGACCCACCCGCTGCCGCTGACCGCCGGACAGCTGGTCGGGGTAGGCGTCGCCCCGGTCGCCGAGGCCGACCGTCTCGAGCGCCCAGTCGGCGCGCTCCAACCGCTCGGCCTCGGCAACTCCGCGTACCCGCATGCCGTAGGCGGCGTTCTCCCGTACCGTGCGGTGCGGGAACAGCGCGAAGTGCTGGAAGATCATGTTGATCTTCCGGTTGCGCAGTGCCCGGAGGTCCGCGTCGCCCATCTTCAGCACATCGCGGCCGTCGATGCGCAGTTCGCCGCCGCTCGGCTCCACGAGCCGGTTGAGCATGCGAAGCAAGGTGGACTTGCCTGAACCGGACAAACCCATGATGACGAAGAGTTCACCGGGTGCCACGTCGAAGCTCACGCCGTCGACCGCGCGCACCGCCTCAGATGTCGAGCCGTAGACCTTTTTCAGCCGGGATGCCTCAATCACCGTGCCCCACCTCCGGGGGTCCGCGCGGGGCGGAAGGATGAGCAGCCTTTGAGGCTGCTGTCTCGCTTTGCGAAACAGATGTGCATTGCGGTACGAACGATGTCCCCGCTCCGGGCTGCCCGTCAAGGCCCTTGCAAGGAGGGATCAGCGAATTTGCGTCGGACGGCCACCCAGGCGAGCACGCCGATGTCCGTCCGTAACAGGGGTCAATGCCGGGCGGCCGGGGGCCCGGGGCGACATGCGGGCGCTCGGCTACTCTTCCGCCATGACCAGCAACGGAAGTCGCCCTCGTGATCACTCGGTGCAGTCCGTGGACCGAGCGGTGTCGATCCTGCAGGTATTGGCCAAGCAGGGCCCCAGTGGCGTGACCGAGATCGCCGAGGCGCTGGCCATCCACAAGTCGACCGTGTTCCGGCTGCTGGCGACCCTGGAGTCGCGGGGCATGGTCGAGCAGGACAGTGAGCGCGGGCGATACCGCATCGGGTACACGATGGTCGAACTCGCGGCCGGGGCAGGCAAGGTGAACGACCTCTCCGCACTGAGCCACGCCATCTGCCAGGAACTGGCGGCGGCCGTGGGTGACACCGTGAACGTCGCGATCCGCGACGGGGACGATGTGATCAGCATCGACCAGGCGATCGGTGCGTCGATCATGAGCATCGACTGGGTCGGCAAGCGCACGCCGATCCACGCCACCTCGGCGGGCAAGCTGTTCATGGCGCACATGACCCCGGGCGAAATCGAGGAGATCTTCGCCAAGCGGCCGATGAAGTACACCCCGCACACCATCATCGATCCGGTGCGCCTCGCGGCGGAGTTCGAGACGATCCGCGAGCAGGGTTACGCCACGACCAGCGAGGAGCACGAGATCGGACTGGCCGCCTTGGCGGCGCCGATCCGCGACCTGAACGGGCGGATCATCGCGGCCGTGACCCTGTCCGGGCCGACCTTCCGGATCAACGAGGAGACCGTCCCCGGCCTCGCGGAACAGCTGATGCGGGCCGCCGCGAAGATCTCCTGGCGCCGGGGGTACGTCAAGCGCGGCTGAGCACGGCACAGAGCCGGCGCGGCCGCACGGCGCTCTGGAGGGGGCGACGACGAGGCTCTTGACGGGTCGGGTTTTGGGGGCTCACCATTTGTCTCGTATAGCGAGTGCGTTTCGCATTGCGCGACAAACGTACGTGACCCGAGGAGCGGCTATGTCCTCAGCCACCATGGATCCCCTGCTCCAGCCCTTCCAGCTGAGGCACCTCACCCTGCGCAACCGCGTGGTCAGCACCTCCCACGAACCGGCATTCGGCGAGGACGGCATGCCCAAGGACCGCTACCGGGCCTACCACCTCGAGAAGGCGCGCGGCGGGGTCGGCCTGACGATGATCGGCGGCTCCGCGGTGGTCTCCCCCGACAGCCCGCCCGCCTTCGGCAACCTGCTCCTATACAGCGACGACATCGTGCCCTGGCTGCGCCGCCTCGCCGACGACGTGCACGGCGCCGGGGCCGCGGTCATGTGTCAGGTCACCCATCTGGGCCGCCGTACCAGCAACTTCACCGGCGACTGGCTCCCCTTGGTGTCCGCCTCACCGCTACGGGAGCCCGCGCACCGCTCCTTCCCGAAGCAGGCGGAAGGCTGGGACCTGGACCGGATCGCCGCCGACTACGCCGCCGCCGCGGTCCGCTGCCGCGATGGCGGCCTCGACGGCATCGAACTCCAGGCGTACGGCCACTTCCTGGACGGCTTCCTGTCTCCCACGACCAACCAGCGCGACGACGAGTGGGGCGGCAGCCTGGTCAACCGGATGGCGTTCCCGAGCCGGGTGATCCGCGCCGTGCGGGAGGCTGTCGGCCCGGACTTCGTCGTCGGCATCCGGATGACCCTGGACGAGAAGAAGCCGGGCGGCCTCCCCTTCGAGGAGGGGCTGACGGCCGCAGAGCAGTTCACCGCTGACGGCATCGACTTCATCAGCACCATCTGCGGCTCCATTGAGAGCGACGCCACCATCGCGAAGGCCATCCCCTCCATAGGCACCCCGCTCGGCCCGTTTCTCGACTTCACCGGCGAGGTGAAAAAACGTCTCTCCATCCCCGTGATGCACGCGGCCCGTATCGCCGACATCGCCACGGCCCGCCACGCCCTGCGCGAGGGACTGGTGGACCTGGTCGGCATGACCCGCGCGCAGATCGCCGATCCGCACCTGGTCGCCAAGGTGACGGCAGGCCAGGAGGACCGTATCCGGCCGTGCGTCGGGGCCAGCTACTGCCTGGACGCGATCTACGACTCCGGTGACACCAAGTGCATCCACAACCCGGCCGCCGGCCGCGAACTCCACGTGCCGCATCTCATCTCCCGCACAACAGACCTCAGCAGGACGGCAGTTGTCGTCGGGGGCGGCCCGGCCGGCCTGGAGGCGGCTCGCGTGCTGGGCGAACGCGGCCATGACGTCGTCCTGTTCGAGGCGAGCGACCAGCCCGGCGGTCAGATCAGGCTCGCTGCCTCCAATCCGCGCCGGGGCGATCTGATCCAGATCGTCGACTGGCGCGTCGCCGAGTGCAAGCACCTCGGAGTCGACCTGCGTCTCGGCACGTACGCCGAGGCGGACGACATCCTCGCCGAACACCCCGACCTGGTGATCATCGCGACCGGAGGCACGCCCAACCGCCGCTTCCTCACCGAGGGCGAGGGCCTGGTCGCCGACACCTGGGACGTGATGACGGGCTCGCTGCGCAGGCCGCGCGGGGAGATCCTGGTCTACGACGATCACGGCGGTTACCCGGCCATGGACGCCACGGAGGTCCTCACCGCGTCGCCCGATGTCCTGATCGAGTACGTCACTCCGGAGCGCTCGCTCGCTCCCGACGTCGGCGGCATGAACTCTCCCGCATATATAAGGGCGTTCACGGCGCACGGCGTCACCACCACGCTCGCCCAGCGGCTGCGCTCTGTGCGCCGCACCGGGGACCGGCGGCTCGTCGCGACCCTCTACAGCGAGTACACCGAGGCCGAGACCGAACGGACCGTGGACCACGTGATCGTGGAGCACGGAACACTGCCGAACGACGAGCTGTACTTCGAGCTTCTTCCCGGCTCGATCAACCTCGGCGAGGTCGACCTCCGCGCCCTGCTCGCGCACGAGGAGCAGACGGTGATCCGCAACGAGTCGGGCCGCTACCAGCTGTTCCGCATCGGCGACGCCGTCGCCTCCCGCAACATCCACGCCGCGATCTACGACGCGCTGCGGCTGTGCCTGCCGGTCTGAGCACCGTGCCACGTCAACTCGCAAGCAATATCGGAGAGATGAGATGAACTCAGCGACGACAGCCGACAAGGTCGCCGACCTCGTCGTCCGGCGTCCCGTCGGCCAGAGCCTGGAAGCCCCGTTCTACATCAGTGAGGAGTTCTTCGACCTCGACATCAAGGCCGTCTTCACCCAGCACTGGCTGTTCGTCGCGGCCGAGGCCGAGCTCCCCGAGCCCGGTGACTACGTGACGGTCGCGCTCGGGCCGTACTCGGTCATCCTCGTCCGCGACGACGACGAGGACGTACGTGCCTTCCACAACGTCTGCCGACACCGCGGCGCCCGCATCCTCAACGAGGAACACGGCTCGGTCGGCAACATCGTCTGCGGGTACCACCGGTGGACCTACGGCGTCGACGGCAAACTGCTGCACGCCGAGTCCCAGGCACCGGGGTTCGACCCGTCCTGCTTCGGGCTGCGGTCCGTGCACGTGCGCACGGTGGCCGGGCTGGTCTACATCTGTCTGGCCGAGGAGCCGCCGGCCGACTTCGACGAGATCATCACCCGCGTAGAGCCATACCTCGCCCCGCACAACCTGGCCAAGGCGAAGGTCGCCGCGCAGATCGACCTGGTCGAGCACGGCAACTGGAAGCTGACCATGGAGAACAACCGGGAGTGCTACCACTGCGGCGGCCACCCCGAGCTCCAGGCCTGCTACTTCCCCACCTACGGCTACCAGGAGCAGGACATTCCCCCGGTGCTGCGCCCGACCTACGACCGCTTCCTGCAAGCAGACGCCGACGCCCGCCAGACCTACGAGTCGCTCGGCCTGCCCTACGCCGCGATCGAGGAACTCGACAACCGCCCCACCGGTTTCCGCGTCCAGCGCGAACCCCTCGACGGTGCCGGGGAGTCCTACACCCCCGACGGCACCGCCGCCTGCAAACGCCTGCTGGCAGACTTCCCTACCGCCCGTCTGGGACGGCTGTCCTTCCACACGCAGCCCAACGCCTGGTTCCACTTCATGGCCGACCACGCGATCACCTTCTCCGTGATCCCGATCTCCGCGGACCGCACCCTCGTACGCACCACCTGGCTCGTACACGCCGACGCCGTCGAAGGCATCGACTACGACCTCGACACGCTGACAAAGGTGTGGAAGGCCACCAACGACCAGGACGCCGTGTTCGTCGCCCGAGCCCATCAGGGCATCAGCAGCCCGGCCTATCTGCCCGGCCCCTACAGCCCGACGGAGGAGCAGGTCGAGGCCTTCGTCAACTGGTACATCGCCCGGCTCAACGCCCATCTGTCCCACCCGGAGCCGCAGCGATGACCGAGACCGAAGAACTGCTGGTGTGCCGCCAGGTCCACCCGCTCACCCACGATGTCACCACCTTCGTCTTCGAGTACGCCGAACCCCGCCTCTTCCGGCACGACCCGGGCCAGTTCGTCACGCTGTCCCTGGACATCGACGGCAGTCCGGTGCAGCGCTGCTACACCATTTCCTCCCCGCCCACCCGCCCCTTCCTGCTCTCGATCACGGTCAAGCGCGTACCGGGCGGGCTGGTCTCCAACTGGCTGCACGACCACCTCAAACCCGGCGACACCGTGCGCGCGCACGGCCCGCTCGGCGACTTCTCAACAGCCCGCCATCCGGCGCCCAAGTACCTCTTCCTCTCCGGAGGCGTCGGCGTGACGCCGTCGATGTCGATGACCAGGACGCTGTACGACCTGGCCGACCCGGCCGACGTGGTGTTCGTGCACAGCGCCCGCACGCCGCGCGACATCGTCTTCCGCCACGAACTCGACCTCATCGCCGCGACCGCGCCGAACATCCGGGTGGTCCACATCTGCGAGGAGGACCGCCCGTACGACCCCTGGGGCGGATACCGCGGCCGCCTGAGCATCGAGACGCTGCGGCAGATCTCCCCCGACTTCCTCGAACGGGAGGTCTTCACCTGCGGACCCGCCCCCTACATGGCCGCCGTGCGGAGCATGCTCTCGGGCGCAGGCCTCGACATGGACCACTACCACCAGGAGAGCTTCACCTTCGAGGCAGCAACTGCACCGGCCGACGCCTTCCCCGCAGCCGCAACAGGCGACGGCTTCAAGGTCGAGTTCACTCGCAGCGGCCGCACGATCTCATGCGACGCCGACACCGCACTCCTCGCCGCCGCCTCCCGAGCCGGGCTGAGCCTGCCGGCCTCCTGCGCCCAGGGCATGTGCGGCACCTGCAAGACGACCCTGATCTCCGGCTCCGTCGACATGCGGCACAACGGAGGTATCCGACCACGCGAGATCGCCCAGAACAAGATCCTGCTCTGCTGCTCGAAACCGACGGAAGATCTCGTGATCGACGCATAGTTCCGGGTCGCCTGCGCCATCCCGGTCATCACCGTCAACCCCAACAGCGCGGCGGTGGAGACCACGGCCTGGACGCAGGCCAGATCGCATCCTGGGATCTGGCCTGCGACACGGCCGCCGTGGCCGATGCACGCGACCTCGCCACGGGTCAACCCGTCGGCTGGCGATGGAGGAGCTGCAGTTCACGGCGCAACTGCTGGGCAGCGAACTCGTCACCAACGCCATCCGCTACGGCCGCCCGCTCATCCGGCTGCATCCGATCCGGCGCGACGCATCGTCGCCTGGGCCTCGCAGGGCGGACAGCTCCGCCCCGGCGCGCTGCTGGGCACCGGACCTGGAACGGACGGTCCACATTGGAGATCGACAAGAGGCTCGCGCCCGGCGACCGCGTCGATCTCAAGGTCGACCACTCGGCACGCTGGCCAACACCCTCGGCGAGCAGGACCGGCCTCGGGGGAGCCCGAGCCGCGGGAGCGGAAAACCCGACGGCACCGCCGCGGCGGCGATGCCTCCGCTAGCTAATAGTCCCCCCATCGCGGTGGATCGGCGTTCCCGACCCCGTCAGGGACGCGCCCGTGCCTCCGCGGCGGGTTGCGATGATCTCCGCTGCGATGGAGAGCGCGGTCTCCTCGGAGGTTCGGGCCCCCAGGTCGAGGCCGATCGGAGATCTGAGGCGGGACAGATCCCGGTCGGTCAGGCCAGCCTCGCGCAGGTGGCGGTCGCGGTCCGCGTGGGTGCGGCGGGAGCCCATCGCGCCGGTGTACGCGACCGGCAGGCGCAGGGCCTCCGTCAGCAGGGGTACGTCGAACTTGGCGTCGTGGGTGAGCACGCACAGGACCGTACGCCCGTCGGTCTCGGTGCTCCGCAGGTAGCGGTGCGGCCAGTCGACGACGATCTCGTCGGCCTCGGGGAAACGGGCCCGCGTGGCAAAGACGGGTCGAGCGTCGCACACGGTCACGTGGTAGCCGATCAACTTGCCCACGCGCACGAGTGCCGCGGCGAAGTCGATCGCCCCGAAGATGATCATGCGGGGCGGTGGCACGTTCGACTCCACGAGCAGGGTGAGGCCGCCGGGACAGCGCGAGCCGTCCTCGGAGAACTCGACCGTGCCGGTGCGGCCGGCCTCCAACAGGGCCCTGGCCTCACCCGCCGCCGTACGGTCCAGCTCCGCGGGCCCGCCGAGACCTCCCTCCCACGAGCCGTCGGGGCGGACCAGCAAGGCGCTGCCGAGGAGTCCGGACGGGCCCCGGGCCACCCGCGCGAGGGCCGCCGGCTCACCTCGGACGACGGCCGAGAGAGCGGCCATGGGCACCGACCGGTCGGCGCTGACCGGCGTCACCAGGATGTCGATGATCCCGCCGCATGTCAGTCCGACCGTGAACGCGTCCTCGTCGCTGTAGCCGAACCGCTCGACGAGCGGCTCACCGTCCTTCATCGCCTGGCGGCACAGATCGTAGACGGCACCTTCCACACAGCCGCCGGAAACCGACCCCACGGCCTCACCGTCGCTGTCGACGGCGAGCGCGGCGCCGGGGGCCCGCGGGGCGCTGCCGCTCACGCCCACGACGGTGGCCACCGCGAACTCCCGTCCCTCATCGATCCATCGGCTCAGGTCCCCGGCGATGTCAAGCACCCGGCACCCCGGCGTTCAGCACCCGGTCGGGCCGGATGGGCAGGTGGCGCTGGCGGACGCCGGTCGCGTGCCAGACTGCGTTGGCGATGGCCGCTGCGGAACCCACGTTCCCGATCTCACCGATGCCCTTGATCCCGACCGGGTCGTCGGGGTCCGGGTCGTCCACCCAACACGCCTCGATGGCGGGTACGTCGGCGTTCGCGGCGAAGTGATAGCCCGCCAGGTCGGCGCCGACCAGGCCGCCGGTGGCCTGGTCCTGCACGGCTTCCTCGTGCAGGGCCATGGACAGGCCCCAGGTCATCGCGCCGATGAACTGACCTCGTGCGGTGAGCGGATTGACGATCTGGCCAGCCGCGAAGACGCCGAGCATGCGCCGCACCCGCACCTCGCCGGTGGCGGGGTCCACGGCGACCTCGGTGAACTGCGCCACGAAGGCGTGCCGTTCCTTCGGCTCCTGCTGCGCGAGGGCGATGACGGCCGCGGTGGTGTCGGACCGTACGGTGATGCCCTCCGGCGGGATGACGGTGCCGGGGTGGAGCTGCTCCAGCAACTCCCCGGCGGCGGTCCGGATGGCCCATGCCCAGGAGCGGGTGCCCATCGAGCTGGCGCTGATCGAGGCCGGTCCGAAGTCGCTGTCCCCGATATGGACCCGGACCTGCTCCGGCGCCACCCGCAGCGCGTCCGCGGCGATCTGAGTGAGTGCGGTCCGTGCCCCGGTGCCGAGATCGGAGGCGGCGATGCGCACGGTGAAGTGGCCGTCGGCCTGTGCCGTCACCGTGCACGTGGACGGTGCGGCTGCCACGTGGTAAGCGCCCGCCGCGACGCCGGTGCCGAGCAGCCAGCGACCGTCACGGCGTACGCCGGGCCGTGGGTCGCGGTCCGCCCAGCCGAACTTGCGGGCGCCTTCCCGGAGACAGGCGACCACGTTGCGGCTGCTGAACGGATGCCCGGACACCGGTCCCCGTTCGGGATCGTTGCGTATGCGCAGCTCGATCGGGTCGATCCCGAGCTTCTCGGCGAGTTCGTCGAGAGCCGTCTCCAGGGCGAACGAGCCCGGTGCCTCACCGGGTGCGCGCAGGAACGACGGGGTCGGCACGTCGAGCCGGACCACCTCGTTGGCCGTGCGGTGGGCGTCGGCGTCGTACATCACCCGCGAGACGATGGTGGCCGGCTCGACGTACTGGAACAGCGTGGAGGTCATGCTCAGGGCGCGGTGGTCCAGAGCGCGCAGCCTGCCGTCGGCGTCCGCACCGAGCCTGATCCGCTGGCTGGTGCGGCTGCGGTAACCGGTGAGCGAGAACATCTGGCGCCGGGTCAGCACCACCCGTACGGTGCGCCGCAGGAGCGTCGCGGCCATCACGGCGGCCACGTGGTGAACACCCAGAAAGGCCTTGCTGCCGAAGGCGCCGCCGACGTTCTCGGTCCGTACCCGCACCGAGGCCGCGTCGAGTGAGAACAGGCTCGCGAGCAGGCCTGCGACGAGGGTGCTGCTCTGGTTGGAGTCGATGACCTCAAGCCGACCGTCGTCCCAGCGGGCTGTCGCCGCATGGGGCTCCATCGGGTTGTGGTGTTCCTGCGGGGTGGTGTACTCGGCGTCCACGACGACGGCGGAGGCGGCGAGTTCGGACTCCATGTCCCCCTTCTCCGTCACCCCTGGCCCGGTCACGCTGTGAGCCGGGTACGCGTCCGGGCGGTCTGCGGAGAACGCGATGTCGTGCGACTCCTGCTCGTAGTGGACCACGAGTGCCTCGGCGGCCTCCCTGGCCTGCTCGGACGTCTCGGCCACGACCAGAGCGACCGGCCAGCCCATGTACGGCACCCGGTCGGTCTGGAAGAGGGCGATCGTCGGGTCCGGTTTGAAGCCCAGCCCGGGGACGACGAAGTCGGCGTCGACCGCCATGGCGTTGCCGTGGTGCAGGACCGCGAGCACGCCCGGCATGCCGAGGACGGGAGCGCTCTGGACCGAGCGGACGCGGCCGTGAGCGATGGGGGACAGCACGAGCCAGCCGTGGGCGAGGTCGGCGAAGGGGACCTCGCCCGCGTAGCGGGCCGCCCCGGTGACCTTGTCGCGTCCCTCGATGCGGGTGTGTGCGGTTCCGACGGCCTTCTCGCCAGGTGCTGCGGTGGTGGTCATCGGGCGGCCTCCTCGGCGAGTTCGGTCAGCACGGCCACCACCAGGTTGTGCATCAGTGGCACCTTGTAGGCGTTGTGAGGCAGCGGCTTCGCGGCGGCCAGTTCGGCGCCCGCCGCAGTGGCGAAGGTCTGGGCGTCGGCGGGCGCTCCGATCAACAGGCGTTCGGCCTCCCGGGCCCGCCACGGCCGGGACGCGACCGCTCCGAAGGCCAGGCGCACATCCCGTACGACGCCGTCGGCGATGTCCAGCGCGGCGGCGATCGAGCCGATGGCGAAGGCGTAGGAGGCACGCTCGCGGACCTTGCGGTAGCGGGAGTGGGCGGCGACAGGTGCCGGTGGCAGGGTGACGCCGGTGATCAGGGCACCCGGCGGGAGCGCGGTCTCGCGGTGCGGGGTGTCGCGCACGGGCAGATAGAGGTCGGCGAACGGCAGTGTGCCCGTCCCGTCGGCGGTTTCGTACGACACAACGGCGTCGAAGGCGGCCAGGGCCACGCCCATGTCGGAGGGGTGGGTGGCCACGCAGTGCTCGGAGGCGCCCAGGATGGCGTGGTTGTGGTGCTCGCCCTCGATGGCCGGGCAGCCGCTGCCGGGGGTCCGCTTGTTACAGGGCCTGGTCACGTCGGTGAAGTAGCTGCAGCGGGTGCGCTGGAGAAGGTTTCCGCCGACGGTGGCCATGTTGCGCAGCTGTCCGGAGGCTCCGGCCAGTACCGCCTGGGTCAGCGCAGGGTAGCGGCGGCGGACGTCGGGGTGGGCGGCGAGGTCGCTGTTGGTGACGGTGGCGCCGATGCGCAGGCCGCCGTCCTGGGTCGCCTCGATGTGGTCCAGGGGCAGGTCACGGACGTCGACGAGCCGGCCCGGCCGTTCGACGCCGGTCTTCATCAGGTCGACGAGGTTGGTGCCGCCGCCGAGGAAGCGGGCGTCCGGATCGGCGTCGAGCAGCGCGACCGCGCCGGAGACGTCGCAGGCCCGCTGGTAGCCGAACTCCCTCATGCCGCCGCCTCCTCGACGCCGGCCGCACGGGCGACGGCCTGAACGATCGACACGTACGCGGCGCAGCGGCACAGGTTGCCACTCATCCGCTCCCGGATCTCTTCGGCCGTCAGTTGGGGCCGCCCCGCTTCTGGCCGTACGTCGTCGGTGACGGCACTGGGCCAGCCCGCCGCATGTTCCTCGATGACCGCGATGGCCGAACAGATCTGGCCCGGTGTGCAGTAGCCGCACTGGTAGCCGTCAAGATCGAGGAACGCCTGCTGCACGGGATGTAGTGCGCCGTCTTCCGCCACTCCCTCGATGGTGGTGACCTCCCGCCCCTCGGCCGCTACCGCGAGCTGAAGACAGGCCACGGCCCGCCGCCCGTCGATCAGGACGGTGCAGGCACCGCACTGCCCCTGATCACAGCCCTTCTTGGTGCCGGTCAGATCGAGGCGCTCACGCAGGGCATCGAGCAGGGTGGTGCGGTGGTCGACGGACAGCATGTGTTTCTCGCCGTTGATGGTCAAGGTGATGGCGCTGGTCGTTGGCAGGGGCATGGAAGCCGTCCTTCGCAGAAGGAGGTGGAAGGGGAGGTGGTGGCGCTCTGCGTGGCGACGCGAGTTGGTGACCCGGGAGGATGTGTGCGGGTAGCGGATCGCGGTCGTCGCCGGCTGTCCAGGCAGGCCGGACGGATGGCGTCATGCCACTTCGTGATCTTCGACGATGCTAGCCAGGCGTGCCGCCCCGCCGGAAATGCACAGTGCTGCTCGCTGGTATTCGGTTCATGAATGATCCGTAGGATCGTGGTGGCAACGGTGCACGAGATGGGTGACTGGATGAAGCTGCGACAGCTCGATCTCAATCTGCTGGTCGTCCTGGACGCGTTGCTGAGGGACCAGAACGTCACCCGCGCCGCCGAGCGGTTGCACCTCTCTCAACCCGCGACGAGCACGGCCCTGGCGCGGTTGCGGAAGACCCTCGACGACCCGCTGCTCGTCAAGCGGGGTCGTAATCTGCAGCTGACCGCCCGTGCCGAGGCGCTCATCGAGCCGGTGCGGGACGTGCTGGCGACGATCGAACAGCGCATCGTCGCGCCCCCGAGCTTCGATCCCGCGCACGATCAGAGGGCCTTCAGCCTCGTCGCGAGTGACTACACGGGTGTCGTGCTGATCCGCCCTCTGCTGGAGCGGGTGAACGGTCTGGCTCTGAACCTGCGACTGGAGCTGGGTGCGCCGTCGGCCAATGGTCTGCGCATGATCGAACGTGACGAGGTGGACCTCGTCATCATGCCCGACGTCCTGGCCGAGACCTGGCCTCTCGACAGCTGCTCCTACGCTCCGGTCGTCAGGGACAGGTACGTGGGTGCCGTGTGGTCGAAACATCCGTTGGCAGGACGGCCACTTCCGCCCGGGGCACTCGCCGAGTACCCCTATCTGGCGTTCAGACCGCCGACCGGCTTCAGCATCGTGGACGAAGACCTGCACAGGGCCGGGATCACCTGCCGTCTGGAGGCCACCGCGGTCAGCCTCGTCACGATGCCCTTCCTCCTCGCTGGCACCGACCTGATCACACTCATCCCGGAGCGGCTCGCCACGCGGCTCGCCGCCGCGGCCGACATCACCCTGGTGGAACCCGGGTTCTCGCTGCCCCCACTACGCGAATGCGCGTACTGGCACAGCCGACGCGACGCCGACCCCGGTCACCGGTGGCTGCGGGAACAAATACTCGCGGTGGCGCTGTGAGTGGTATCCACACCAGCCGACCGGCATTCACGAGTTCAAGTTCAGTAGTCAGCCACTCCCGCGCAGCCGGCACACCTCACACCCGTACGTGGAAGTGCCCTCAGGCTGGGCTGACAGAGACCCTCGACAAGCCTCATCACCCTTTTCCGGAGGGCACTTCCACGTTCCCGCTCATGACCCGGAGACCACCCCAGGCGTGTACGTTCATGTGGACGTGGCGGTGGTCGGCCGGGCTACTTGGAAGCGGATAGCCATGCCTCGTCGGATTCGAATACACGTGCCACGGCCTCGGGCTGGTCGAAGCCCAGCACGTCCGGCCGCAACTGGATGCCGCGCTTACTCAGATACCAGGCAAGGAAACGGTGCGAGGGCCGGTGGCCGGCGAACTCCGCCGGGTCGATCTCCAGCCGGGTTCCGGGTATGGTCGCGGCCAGCGTGTCCCGCTCGTAGATCGAAACGAACCGCGCGATAAGCCACTGCCCGGCTTTCCGCTGCACCCGGAACTGGGACCGGGCATACGAAATCAGATCCGCCTCCACCCCACCGATGCTGATACGGGACTCGATCGCCACCAGAACCTCGGCCAGCGCCCGATCCCCCCCAACCCGGACCATCGGTGGCCACAGCCGGTGGTACAGGCCCTGCCCGCCCCACCCATCCGCAGAACTCATCCGTTTGGAGGCCGCGCACCACTCGGCACCATTGCCGGTGAACCAACTGAGGTCCAACTCGGAGTCCGCAGTGAAGCACTCCGCAGCCTCGTCGAACCGCCCCCGGTCCCGGTAGTGCTGCATACGCAACACGAGCTGCGTCACTTCTTCTTCATTTGATGACACTCCGTGCTCCATTCGTATTTCAACGAGTTCTAATCTTTCCTAATCCTGCGGCGAGCAGGACGTCTTCGTCGTCGAGCACGGCCGGCCTCGTGTACTGACCCGTCCGGTGCTGGCCGAATGGAATCATGCCTCCCCGGGTTATTCGGCGATGCCGGTCAGTACCTGAATTTAGCGTTAGCAAGCATCGGCTCGGGATACCGCGGTTCGCGCGTCCCGGTCTGTTCCGGGTGCGCGTTCGCCGACGACCGTGTCACTCAGATCGCCGATCCATCCGCTCACACCTCGATCAGGTCACGTGCGGTGCGGTGCAGCCGCTCCGGACCGTCCGCACCGACGAGGTAGTTGTCGCAGATGAACCCGAAGGCGCCGTTCACCACGAACCCCGGGTGCACGGCCAGGTTGTGCCCTTCGCTCACAGAGAACGGCTCGTCCGCGCGCACCAGCGGCCGCTCGACGACGTCGAGGCCCTGTCCGTGGGCGAGCAGTCGATGCTCGGGCGGCAACCCGTCGAGCGTCATCCGGTCGTTGTGCGCGTGTTCGATCTCAGCGGCTGGTAGTCCTGGGACCAGCGTGTCCACTATCGCGTCCTGGGCGGAGCGGGCGAGTTGGAACGCCTTCCGCAGTTCGCCCGGGGCCCGGCCGATGACGAAGGTGCGGGAGAGCTCGGTCCACATACCGCCGCGTCCGTTGGTCTCGACGAGCAGTGTGAACACGTCGCCGTGCTCGAGGGTACGGCCCTGATCGTGGGGCCAGCGGAACGCTGCGGGCTCCCCGGGCGCACTCGACGAGGCGAGCAGAATGTCCTGATCGCTGCCCAGGCGCTGGGCGGCATAGCGGGCGTAGGCGGTGATCTCGAAGTCCCGCAGGCCGGGCTTGAGGAACTGGGTGATCTCGGCGATCACTTGGTCCTGCAGCGCGGTGGTCTGGCGGATGAGGTCTTGTTCTGCCGGGCTTTTGATCGCCTTGACGCTGTCGATCTCCTCGGTGACGTCCACGAACTCGACGTTGGGGAGGAACTCGCGCAGAGCCTGACCGAATCCGTGGTAGGCGCTGGTCGGGCTGATCCAGCCGACGCGCCTGGCGCCACGGGCGGCAAGCTCGTCGGCGGCCAGGCCGGCGTCGTAGCCTGCGGTGTAGCGAGCGGAGACGAAACTGGACGTGGTCAGGACGCGGTCGACCCCGCGGTAGGCGGTTTCATGCGAGGAAGGTGTGCGCACGACATCGCGTTCCCCCTGCTCGACCACCACCATGCGCTCATCGGGGAAGAGGAGCACGGTCCTCGGATAGCCGTGGTAGGCCGGCGTTCCGGTGAGCCAGCGAACGTATCCTCCCAGGTAGTCCTGTGAGTTCTGCACGACGAGCGCGTCTACGGATCGCTCGGCGCCGATGCGCCGAACCGCGGCCCAGCGGCGTCGCAGTTCGGCGGTCGGCGTCGGGTCGAGGCTGCGTCCCGTTGGCTGTCTCATGAGGAACTCCTGGTCTCGTGCGTGGTATTCGTTCCGAAAACGTATGTGCCGCCGATAGCCGCGAATCCAATAACGAGGTGGTCCGGGTGTGGCCGAATCAGGGAAAAACGAAACCAACCGTCACGGCGTCGACCGCCGTCGCTCTGATTGACCGGAATCCGGGTGTAGCGATAGCAATGGGGATCCCTCAGAGAATCGGCGGGTTCTCCTGTGAACTGTGGGCGCGACCGCAGAATAAAGTCTGTGCCCGGGAGGGAAATGACAGAGAAATTCCGTCCGGGCCGATGCTCGGCAGCGCGGCGCGCAGCCGAGCCGTCGGATGCCAGGGCGGTCATGGACCCCGATCGCGCCAGTGGCCGGTTGCCCGCATCGCGCCTGCGCCGTGACGCGTGAGCGGGATCAGGTTCGCAGTCGGTCGAACAGCGCGCGGGTGGCCGACGAGGGATCGGCTCGGAGCTCCCGCATCGCTGTCGCACAGCCACGGTAGGCAGCGATCACCCTGTCCGTGTCACCGACAGCGGAGGCGACTTTCATCGCCAGTCGCCACGCGCGCTCCCGGTACGGGTCCTCGGCCAGCACCTGCTGGACCAGCCGGTGCGCGATGCCGTAGTCGGCGGTCTCGTACGCTGCTTCGGCGGCGGTGTGCCGGATGTCGCGGATCAACGTCGCCCACCGTTCCCGGTGCTCGGTGACCCACGGCGACCGGGCACCCGGCAGCATTTCCATGCCGGCGACGCGGTGCAGCGTGTCGAGGGCCATCTGTAGCCGGTCGTGGCCGGTGACGAGCCGCATCCTCTGGTGCCTCGTCCGGGTGTCGACGAACGTGCTGCTCAGGGTGCCCTGGTTCCATCGGATTCGCGAGCCGTCGCTGAGTATGCAGTCGGGGTCACCGGTGAGCTGGCGGACGGCGCCGGCCGCCATGCGCAGGTATGCGTTGGCCGACTTGTCGTTCTTGCTGTCGAACAGCGCCGTGATGAGATCGGCGCGGCTGACCTCCGGGCCCTCGACGGCGAGATAGCTCAGCAGTTCGACCGTCTTGGTGAGTTTGGGCTCGTGCCGGCGCTCGCCGATCAGGATCGCCGGACGCTCCAGCTCGTCGACGGAGACCGAAGGGCGCGACACGACGACTTCGGGGGACTCGGCGTGCACGATCAAAGTACGGCCGAGGATGTGCCAGCGGCCGTCCGGATCGCGTTCGATGTCCAGCCGGCGCGACAGCACGGCCGGGAAGTCCTCCAGGGCCCGGCCCAGTGCGTGCGCGGATCTCATCGCGCTCGCGGTGCTCAGCGCGAGGTCGGCCGCACGGTCGGAACGCTCCTCGTTGCCCGCTCGCCACTCGGCCTCGGCGAGGTATACGGCCGCCGTCGGCAGGAGCGGGCGCCGATCCCACTTCGTCATCAGCGTGACGGCCTCCCGGAGCTGCAGCACAGCCTCCTCGGTGTCGTCCTCGAACAGGGCGATGAGTCCCTGCCACAGGGCGCCCTGCTCCCGCACCCGGATCCACCGCTGGGCAGTCGGTTCCCGGAGGACGGCACGCAGCGCGGCTCGCGCCTGCGCGGTGTCACGCCGGAACCGCAGTGCCAGCATGGCCTCGGTGAGGAGCGCGAACATCCGGTACAGGGGTGACTCCGAGCGGCTGAGCCGCTCGCGGCCGGCGATGAGCTCCGACCATGCCTCTTCCGGCCGCCCCGACGCGGCGAGCAGTTCGGCGCGCGTGCGGATCCCGGTCCATCCGGAGCTCGCGAAGGACAGTTGGGACCATGCCTCCTCCAGCCGGCCCAGCCCGGCCATGGCCCCGGCCCGCGCCAGCCGGACCGCCTCCTGAGGGTTGTCCTCACGGCTGAGCAGCTCGGCGAACCGACCGTGGACGACGTCCACCCGGGCGAGCGGGCCGTCGAGCTCGGTGTGCGTGTTCGGCGGCCGGTCGCGGTAGTGGGTGTCGTCGTCGGCCATCTCGACACCGATGCAGAACCGGATGGCCCTGGTGTGCGCGTCGTCCGGCGCGTCGTCCAGCACGCGGTAGGCGTCGTCGATCCGGCAGTTGGCGAAGTAGATCCATGCCATGGCGCCGAGAAGCCGCGGATCGGAGACCGCTTCCTTGTCCTCGCACTCGACCAGGCGGTCCGCGGCCCGTGAGGCGCGGCCGTACTGTTCCCGGTCGAAGGCGACCAACAACTCGGCAGCGGTGAGCACGGGCGAGCATTCCACGCGCCACGCCCGGAACGAGCCCAGCCACCGCTCGACGAGTTCGAAGTCCAGCCGGCGTGCGATGGCGATGATCACCCGCTCGGCGGTGTCCTCGGCCTGGGCGATGTCACCAGCGGCGATGAACTCCCCAACCGCGTCCTCCCATCGCCGCTGCTCGGCCAGAAGATGACCGTGCCGCAGGTGGATGTCGGCGCGCACCGACGGGCGTAGCTCCTGCCACCGGTCCAGCAGGTACTCGCGAAACCGAGTGTGGCAGCGCATCGCCAGCGGGCCCTCGAACACGACCGGCAGATGCGCCGTGCGGAGCCGGCTCATCAGCTCCCCGGCGCCGGCGATCCCGAGGTGACAGGCGGCGTCGGGGGTGACGACATCGAGGACTGCGGTGGTGACGAGGAAGCCGCGGAGATCGGGGTCGAGCGAGCCCATGATCTCTGAGGACAGGTAGCTGCTCAACGGATCGACCTCACCGCCGGCGCCGTGTACGTGTTCCGCCGAGCGCCAGGACTCGAACAACACGCCGGTCACCCAGCCACCGGTCGCGTCGACTGCCGTCTGTGCGTCGACATCGGCCAGCGACAGGCGAGCCAGGGCCTCGCCGGCTTCCGCCACGGAGAACGCAAGGTCGGCTTCACCGAGGTAACCGACGTGCCCGTCCAATTGGGCGCGGGCGAGCCCGAGTTCCACCTCGCGCCGGGAGACGAGGATCGTCTTGGTGCCGGTGGCGGCGTAGGTGAGCAACGACGACAGTGCCTGCTGGACGGCGGGTGCCTCCTCGATCCGCTCCACCTCGTCGAGGACCAGCACGACCTCGGCTTCGTCGATCGACTGCGCCAAGAGCGCCGCGCACTCCCGGTGGGAGATTCCCTGTTCGAGCGCAGACTCGACGACGGGCTTCTTCTCCGGCAGCGCGCGCAGCAGCGCCTGTTCGAGGTACACGAGAAACCGGCCCGGCATCACCTCACCACTGTCCAGGCGCATCCAGGCGACCGGGTGCGAGATGCCGGCCAAGGCGTGGACCACGGCGGTTGTCTTTCCCGCGCCCGCGGTCGCCGTCACCCACAGCACGTCCACGTCCGCCAGGTGAGACCGGACCAGCTGCGACACCCTGGGCCGGGCGATGGCCGTCTCGCGGACCTGTGGCGCCCGAACCTTCGCCTCGATGAGAAACGTGTTCCTCGCGCTCATCCCATGCCCGTCTGCTGTTCGCTACCTGGGTGTGGTGCCTGCCACATCACGCCACGCGTGGTGCAAACGAACGCGAAAACATGTGGTGAGGCCTCGTGCATGACGCCGCTCCGGCCCGGATTTCGCCGGTATTTGAAGGCTCGCGGCAGAGTCATGGTGACCCTAACCCCATCGAAGGAAATCCCATGCACCCAGCCACGGTTGCCCTCGGCAACGTGAGCACTGTCGACGACGTCAGGGCACGAGTCGACGCGATGGTGAGCACGCTCCGGGAACACGCTCGCGACACGGAGCCGCAGCGCGGCAGTGCCGCCCCCACCGTGCGGCTCGTCCCGGTGCGCTCGCCGGCGTGGCGGTACGCGACGTTCCTGTTCGAGGCCAGGTGCGCTGCCGCGGTCCGGCACATGGTGCCGGTCCAGCGCTGCCCCCGCGACACTCGGGCGCCGGCGACGCACGCCGTACAGCGCTCCAGCAGTGTCCTTGGAACGTATCGGAGGTTCCGCGTCGGGCCGGGACCGAATTCCGTCGTTCTGCGTCCGGCTCGGATGAGAGGCCGCGACGACCTCCGAACGAGGTGCACACGTTGAATCACTCGCCGAGCGTCGTCGCTCCCGATCAGAAAGCCTTCCGCCGTGCGCTGTCGAGGCTGCCGACCAGCGTCGTGGTCGTAACCGCCATGCATGCCGACCGGCCGATCGGCATGGTGGTGGGAACCTTCACCTCCGTCTCGCTCGAGCCGCCGCTCGTCGGCTATCTCGGTGCGCTCGGCTCCAGCACCGCCTCCCTGCTGCGGGCAGCAGATCAGGTCAGCTGCAGCGTGCTGCACGAATCCGATCTGGACGTCGTCAAAGCCTTCGCACGGCCGCCGGCGTCCCGGTTCGACGGCGTCGCCTGGGAACTCGACACGGAATTCCAGGTGCCGGTGCTGACCCGCGCGCCGCTGACGGTTTTCGCCCGTCCCGTGGGTGCTACCGATGCGGGAGACCACGTGTTCGTCGTCCATGACGTGCTCGCATTGCGCACAGCGGGTCCCGCGAGGCCGCTGGTGTTCTGCGGCGGCCGACTGTCCCGGATGGACCCAGGGCACATCGTCGACAGTGACTTCTGGCAACTCGGATGGGAAGACCTGTAGGCCCGGTCGGCCGGAGCGAAGAGGTAGATCACGCGTGCGCCCGCGCTGTCGGCCTCGGGCCGTCCGCGAACAGTGTCATGTGGCGGCCCTGGTGAGGGCATGGCTCGGCTGAGCCGCCGGCCTGTCCGGTCCGAAAGCGCGACCCGGGTCGCTGCCAACACGACTGTCGGGAGTCACAACATGTCTATTGCCATTGCCGCGGCAGCCGGAAGGGCCCGTGAGCGGGCGCTTCTCGTCATCGCAGGCGGGTTCGCCGCCCTGGAGGGGTATGACCTGGCCTCGTACGGCCTCACCGTTCCCTCGTTGCTGCGGTCCGACCTGCATGTCACGAAGAACTCAGCCGGTCACGTCGGCTCACTGCTCGCGATCGGGATGCTGGTGGGGGCCGGCTTGTGCGCCGTTCTCATTCGGCGCGTGGGTAGCCGCAGGCTCCTGCTGGCCGGGGTCGGGCTGTTCTCGGCCGGCACGCTCGGATGCGCCCTCGCGACGGAGTTCGACCTGTTCGCCGTGGCTCGCTCGGTCGTGGGCGTGGGGCTCGGCATCGTGCTTCCCACTCTGACGGCCTACGTCGCCGACCTGTCGAAACCGAGCCGACGGAGTCGCAACGTCGCCGTCATGATGGCCGGGTACGCCGGGGGCGCGCTGATGGCCGCGGTGCTCGCCAGCGCGCTGATTCCTGGGCAGTCCTGGCGGTGGATCTACGCCGTCGGTGCCCTTCCCGCGCTGGTGCTGGTGCCGCTCGCGGCCCGCTCGCTACCCGAGAGCCCGTTCACTCCGTCGAAGGATACCGGTGGCGAGCGCGGCGACCTGGGCGGGCTGCTCTCGCTGCTCGCGCCCGACGTCCGGGTGGCCACCCTGCTGTTCTGGGCCGTGTCGTTCTGCGGTCTGCTGCTGGCCTTCGGCATCAGCACCTGGCTGCCCACCATCATGCAGGCCTCCGGGTATTCGCTGGGGTCCGCGCTGCTCCAGTCCGTCGCGATGTGGGGTGGTGCCGGCGTCGGCATGGTGGCCGGCGGCAGGCTCGCCAGCCGGCTCGGCATCAAGACCGTTGTCGTCGCCGCGTTCCTGGCCGGCTCCGTCGCGCTGCTGGTCATGAGCGGCCGACCGCCCTTGTTCGTCCTGTTCGTGGCCATGTTCGTCAGCGGCCTGGGTTTCATCGGCTCTCAGGTGCTGACCAATGCCTTCGTCGTGACGTGTTACCCCGACGAACTGCGTGGGCCGGCCATCGGGTGGGCCCTTTCGGTAGGACGGATCGGTGCCATCGTCGGTCCCAGCATGGGCGGCGCCATCTTGGCCTCGTCCCTGAGCGTGTCGTGGAACTTCTACTTCTTCGCGATCCCCGGAGTGGCGGGTGCGCTGCTCGCGTCCCTGGTGCCAGCCGTGCCCGCCCGCACCGGTGCGTCGCCCCGTGTGCCGGAACAGGCCGCCCGCACCGCATAGGCCACGACCCCTGTCCACCAACCGTCAACTCATCGAGCCAGGAGCTGTTGATGACTGAACCGATCACACCGTTCGATGCACCGGGCGACGGCCACGTCGGCCAGGCCGATGTCCTCGTCGTGGGCTACGGCCCGACCGGGATGACCCTGGCCGCCCTGCTGGGACAGCAGGGGCTCGACGTCGTGGTCCTGGAACGCTATGAGGGCCTCTACAACCTCCCGCGGGCGGCGGCGTTCGACGACGAGACGATGCGCACGTTCCAGAAGCTCGGGGTCGCCGAGAAGATGCTGCCCGGTACCAACGTGCAAAGCGGCTATGTCTGGGTCAACGGCCACGACGACGTGCTGCTCGACATCGAGTACGACAACCCGGGCCGGTGCGGCTGGCCCGCGCAGTACATGATGCATCAGCCACATGTGGAGACCGTGCTCGACGAGCTCGTCTCGTCGATGCCGAACGTGCGGGTGCTGCACGGGGTCACCGTGCAGCACCTGGAGCAGGACCCCCACGGCGTCACCGCGACGGCCGCCCCGGCCAACGGGGAGGCGGTGCGGGTCAGCGGCCGCTACCTGGTGGGCTGCGACGGTGGGAACAGCTTCGTCCGTGACGTGCTCGGGGCGGTGCTCGACGACTACGGCTTCTTCGAGAACTGGTTGGTATGCGACCTCCGGCTCCGCCGTGAGGTGCCCGGCCTGCCGACGTTCCGGCAGGTGTGCAACCCCGCGGAGCCGATCGCCATCGTCAACATCGGCCCCGGGTACCACCGCTTCTCCTTCCGGCTGGAGGCGCACACCACACGTGAGGAGGCGGTGCGGCCGGAGCGGGTCTGGGCCCGGGTGGGGGAGTACCTCACCGAGGAGGACGCCGACCTGGTCCGCGTGGCCAACTACACGTTCCGGTCCTGCGTCGCGCAGCGGTGGCGCGACAGGCGGATCCTGCTCGCGGGGGACGCCGCACACCAGATGCCGCCGTTCCTGGCGCAGGGCATGGTCTCGGGCATCCGGGACGCCCGCAACCTCGCCTGGAAACTCGGCATGGTGCTCGCCGGCCACCCCGCCGGCCTGCTCGACAGCTACCAGCAGGAGCGCGAGCCGCACGTCCGGTTCATCACCGAGAAGGCCATCGAGCTCGGACGCGTGCAGACCATGCGTGACGTCGAGGAGGCCGCGCGCCGCGACGCCCGCATGATCGCCGCACGGCGTGCCAACGAGAAGCCGGACAAGCTGGTCTACCCGGCCCTGCGCGGCGGGCTGATCTCCAACTCCGGCGAGATCTTCCCCCAGGGGCTCGTCTCGTCGCCGGAGCGCACCGCGCTCTTCGACGACATCGCCGGCACCGGCTGGCTGATCGTCGCCGACGGGCGCGCGACGTTGGACGCCGTTCCCGAGCAGGCACGCCGGGCCTTCGCCGCGACCGGCGGGCGTGCTGTGGCGTTCGGGATCGCCAGCATGAACGAACGCGCCGACCTCTCCGACACCGGAGGCGTGTACACCCGGTGGTTCGCCGCCAGCGGCTGCGCCGCGGCCATCGTCCGGCCCGACGGTTACATCTTCGGCCAGGCCCGCGACCCCCAGGAGCTGGCGGCCCTGACCAAGGAACTGCTCGACCTGCTCGCCGTTTCCGCCTGATCGCACAGTCCGCGTGAAGCGTTGAGGCCACCCAACAACCAGCGAAAGAGAGCACACCCCATGGACGGCAAGATCGCGCTCGAAGAGCACTGGGCGATTCCCGAGACGCTGCAGGACTCGGCCGGCTTCGTGCCGAGCACCCACTGGGAGGAACTGCAGGCCCGACTGGTCGACATCCAAGGCCGCCGGCTCAAGCTGATGGACCAGCACGGCATCGAGACCATGATCCTCTCCCTCAACGCGCCCGCCGTGCAGGCGATCGCGGACCGGGCGCGTGCCGTGGAGATCGCCCGACGTGCCAACGACGCTCTCGCCGAGCAGTGCGCCCAACGCCCCGACCGGTTCCGCGCTTTCGCGGCGCTGCCGATGCAGGACCCGGACGCGGCCGCGGCGGAGCTGCGTCGCTGCGTGACCGAACTCGGATTCGTCGGCGCGCTCGTCAACGGCTTCTCGCAGGACGCGGCCCAGGGCGACGGCGAGCTGCCCCTCTACTACGACCTTCCGCAGTACCGCGCGTTCTGGGCCGAAGTCGCCGACCTCGACGTCCCGTTCTACCTCCACCCGCGCAACCCGCTGCCACGCGACGCTCACATATACGACGGCCACCCGTGGCTGCTCGGCCCCACCTGGGCGTTCGCCCATGAGACCGCGGTCCACGCGCTGAGGCTGATGGCCTCAGGGTTGTTCGACGAGCACCCCTCGCTGCAGATCGTGATCGGTCACATGGGGGAGGGAATCCCCGCCATGCTGTGGCGCATCGACAACCGCAACGGCTGGGTCGAGCAGCCGCCGGCCTACCCGGCACAGCGACGCCTCGTCGACTACTTCACCGAGAACTTCCACATCACCACCTCCGGCAACTTCCGCACCCAGACCCTGGTGGACGCGATCCTTGAGATCGGGTCGGAGCGGATCATGTTCTCCACCGACTGGCCCTTCGAGAACATCGACCACGCGGCGAACTGGTTCGACTCGGCATCGATCTCCGAGGCCGACCGGGCCAAGATCGGGCGCACCAACGCCGTCAAGCTGTTCGGCCTGGACCGATGACGGACGGCACGGTGACCGTCGTGCGCCCACGGCTGGAGCCGTTCACGCACACCGCCGCACCGACCAGGATCGTCTTCGGACGGGGCGCCCTGGCCCGAATCGGCGACGAGGTCGAGCGACTCGGCTGCCGTCGCGCTCTGGTACTGACCACTCCCCAGCAGCGAGAGCAGGGCATCGAGCTCGTCGCGGCCCTCGGATCTCTCGCGGCAGGGGCCTTCGACGGCGCGACCATGCACACTCCCGTGGCCGTCACCGAAGAGGCCACCGTGCGTCTGGCCGAGCTCGACGCCGACTGTGTCGTTGCGTTCGGCGGTGGCTCGACCACCGGCCTGGGGAAGGCCGTCGCCAGCCGTACCGGCGTCCCGCAGGTCGTGGTGCCCACCACCTACGCGGGCTCGGAGGTGACTCCGATCCTGGGAGAGACCGAAGGCGGGGTCAAAACGACGCGGAGCGGCCCGGAGATCCTCCCGGACACCGTGATCTACGACCCGGACCTGACCGACGGACTGCCGGTTCCGCTGAGCGTCACCAGCGGCCTGAACGCCATGGCCCACGCGCTGGAGGGGCTCTACGCCCGCGATGGCAGCCCGGTGTTCTCAGCGTTCGCCGAGCAGGGGTTGCGCGCCTTTCACGACGCACTGCCGGCCCTGCTGGATCACCCGGGAGACCAGGACGCGCGGGACCTGGCGCTCTACGGGGCGTGGATGTGCGGCACCGTGCTCGGCGGAGTCGGGATGTCGATCCACCACAAGATCTGTCACACCCTCGGCGGCAGCCTGGATCTGCCCCACGCCGAAACCCACGCCGTCCTGTTGCCCCACACCATCGGCTACGTCGCCGAGGCGGCCGCCGACGCTCTGATCCCCGCCGTCGACATATTCGACGACCCGCTGGGTGCGGCGCTGTTCGACTTCGCCTCGTCACTGCGGGCACCCCAGCGGCTGCGTGACCTCGGCGTGGCGGAGTCCGACCTGGACACCGTGACCGACCTGGCGCTCGCCAAGCCGTACTGGTCCCCCCGGCCGCTGGAACACCAGGGCATCCGCAGCGTCCTGCACGACGCGTGGGCCGGGAAGCGACCCTCATGACCATCCTGCACGACCATGACCACCCCCACGACACACGAGGAAGCGCGATGACGTACCTCACCGAAGAACGTTCCGTGGACACCGTTCTCGGCCGTAACGATCCCACCGCCGACACGCGGCTGCTCGAAGTGATGTCCAGCCTCGTGGAGCACCTCCACCAGTTCGCCAAGGACGTCGCGCTCACCCCCCGGGAGTGGGAGGAGGCGATCTCGTTCCTCACCCGCAGCGGTCAGCTGTGCTCCGAGGAGCGACAGGAGTTCATCCTGCTCTCCGACGTGCTCGGACTCTCGATGCTCGTCGACGCCCTCAACCACCGACGGCCCTCCGGCGCCACGGAGAGCACCGTGCTCGGCCCCTTCTACGTCGAGGGTGCCCCGAACCGTGAGATGGCTGAGGACATCTGCCTCGACGGCAAGGGAGACAGCTGCCTGTTCCGTGGCCGCGTGCTCGACCTGACCGGGCGCCCCATCGAGGGTGCCTGCCTCGACGTGTGGTCCGACAACGCCGAGGGCTACTACGACGTCCAGCAGCCGCACGTGCAGCCCAAGTGGAACAACCGGGGCCGCTTCTCCACCGGCGACGACGGCACGTACGCGTTCCGCGGCATCAAACCCACGTCCTATCCCGTTCCTGACGACGGCCCCGTCGGGCAATTGCTGCGACGCCTCGGGCGGCATCCCTACCGGCCGGCGCACATGCACTTCATGCTCAGTGCCCCCGGTTTCCAGAAGTTGGTGACACACACCTTCGTCGCCGGTGACCCGTACCTCGCCTCGGACGCGGTGTTCGGGGTGAAGCCCTCTCTGATCGCCCACTACGAGAAGGCAGACGGCGGCGAGGGGACGCACCAATGGCTCTGCGAATTCGACTTCGTGCTCGTCCCCGCCGACCAGGGCGGCCAGGACAGCGCCCCGCCCACGTCAGACTGATGTTCCTCGACACCTCCCCCGCCTGGTGTAGCGGCTGGCGAACCGGCCGCGGAGCAGCCACGAGCTGATCACCGGGCTCAAGGTCCTGGCGGTACAGGAAAACATCTCCCGCACCCGGGCGGAGATCCACTGGTCCGAAGACGCGCTGGCCTGGGTGGAAGGCCTGCGGCCGGCGCGCTGACCACACAGCAGACAGGAATCAAGGATGATTTCGACCCACGCACCGGTCTCCGACGTGGACATATTCAGTGACGAGGTCCTCACCGACCCGTACTCCGCCTACGAAGACCTGCGCGGTCTCGGGACGGCGGTCTACCTGTCGCGGCACGACTGCTGGGCGCTGCCGCGGTACGCGCAGGTACGTGCGGCGTTGGGCCATCACGGGCGGTTCTCCTCGGTCGGCAGTGTCGGCCTCGAACCGGCTCTGAACGAGCGGCGCAGCGGCGGGGTCCTCGCGTCGGACCCGCCGGAACACGACGTGTTGCGCGGCGTCCTGTCCGAGAGCCTCGCGCCCCGCGCCCTCGCCAGACTGCGGACGGACATCGGCCGCCGGGCCGAGGACCTCGTCGCCCCGCTCGTGGAGCGCGGAACCTTCGACGTGGTCCGGGACCTGGCCCGGGTGTTCCCCGTGAGCGTCGTCGCCGACCTGGTCGGGATGCCCCTGGCCGCGCGGGAGGAGGTTCTGCGCTTCGCCGACGCCTTCTTCAACACCTTCGGCCCGCTCAACGACCGCACCAAGGAATCCTTGCCGGTCGCTGACGCCCTGTTCGACCGACTCACCACGATGATGAGCCGGGACAACCTCGAACCGGGCGGCTGGGGCGAAGCCGTCTACCGCGCCGCTGACCAAGGGGTGATCGGCGAGCACCAGGTCGTGCCGTTGCTGCGCGCGTACCTCGTGGCGAGCATGGACACCACCATCAACGCGATCGGCAGCGGTCTGTGGCTGCTCGCGGAGCGGCCCGAAGCCTGGCAGGCGCTGCGAGAAGACCGGAGCCTCGTGCCGTTGGTGTTCGAAGAGATCCTGCGCTACGAATCGCCCGTTCAGATGTTCTTCCGCAGGACCACCTGCCCCGTCGAGTACGAGGAGGCGGTGATCCCGGAGCAGGCACGCGTAGCTCTGCTCTTCGGGTCGGCGAACCGGGATCCCGGCAAGTGGACCGATCCCGAACGCTTCAAGCTCGACCGGGCGCCAATGGACCACGTCGGGTTCGGATACGGCGTGCACGGCTGCGCCGGCCAGGGCCTGGCTCGCATCGAGGCGCAAGCGATCTTTTCCGCCCTGCTCGACCGTGTCGACCGCGTCGAGCTCGCAGGCTCGCCGCGTCGACACCTGAACAATGTGATCCGCGGGCTGGACAGCCTGCCGGTCACCGTCACCACGCGAAGGGTGTGACCGTGAGCATCGAACTCGTTCCCGGCCGTTGTGAGGGGCACGCTGTCTGCGAGGCCATCGCGCCGGAGGTGTTCCAGGTGGACGACGACGGAATGGTGCAGCTGATTCTCGGCGCTGACCACGACGGCGAACTCGCCCTCGCGGCGGTGCGTTCCTGCCCTGTCGCGGCGCTGCGGGCGACGTCGTGAAGCGAATCGTCGTCGTAGGCGGCTCGATCGCGGCGGTGACCGCCGCGAGCTGGCTGCGAGTGCGGGGCTTCGACGGGACGGTCACGCTCCTGAGCGCGGAGACGGAGCCGCCCTACACCCGGGTTCCCCTGTCCAAGACCGTGCTGTCCGGCCAGGCGACGGACGCCTCCACCGCACTACCGCCCCTCGACGGCAGCGTCGAACTGCGACTCGGGGCGCGAGCCGCCTCGTTGGACACCAGGGCACGCCGGGTGATCCTGGAGAGCGGCGAGCCGGTGCCCTACGACGGTCTGGTGATCGCGACAGGGGGTCGGGCCCGGCGGCTGAGTCCTCCCGGTATGTCGGGAGAGCGGGTGCTGCGCACGCTCGCCGACTGTGCGGCCCTGCGCGAGGACCTGACACACGCTCGCAGCGTCCTGGTCGTCGGAGCCGGGCTGCTCGGCATGGAGATAGCGTCGACGTGCCGCACCCTCGGCCTGACGGTCACGGTCGTCGACCGGGATCCGCCCCTGTCCCGGGTGCTCGGGCCGGTGCTCGCGGAGGTGGTGACGAGTGCCGCACACGAGCAGGGCGTGGAGATGCGGAGGGTACCCAGCGGCGTCCGACTGGTCGGATCGCACACACTTTCAGGCGTCGATGCTGGCGGCGACATCCTCACGGCTGACGTGATCGTGTCCGCGGCAGGGGACGTGCCGGCCGTCGACTGGCTCACCGGTTCAGGCCTGACACTCGACGGCGGTGTGGTCACCGACTCCCGTGGCCGCGTCGCCGACGGCATCGTGGCGGCAGGGGATGTGGCGGTGGTCCGCGGTACCCGCCGCCGACCTCACTGGACCAACGCGGTGGAGCAGGCGCGGGTGGCAGCGCAGGCGTTGCTCGGGGAGGATGCGGCCGGGTCAGGGCTTCCGTCCTACTTCTGGACCAGCCAGTTCGGCGTCGACGTGAAGATCGCCGGCGAACCAGCCGGACTGGGCGAACCGGACCTGGTCGAAGTCGACGGCAGGTCGATGCTTCTGCGCTGGTCGGCGGGGGCGGCTGCGACCGTGAACCACGTGATGCCGGTCCGGAAGATCCGGCAGTTCGCCGCCTCCGCGCAGTGACCTAGCGGGGGATCCGCTGCTGTGCACCCGACTCCTCGATTCGATCGTTGTGCCATGCCATGCCCCGCAATCCCCTCACCCGTCCTGGCTTCCAGCCCCGCCTGCCCGCGGCGTCCGGCGAGGGTGCTGTCGGGGACGGGCGCGAGCTGTGCCCCGCCGGACGGATGGGCGGGCGAACGCCCGCCGACGTACGAGCCCGTGGCCCCAGAGGATTTCGGGCGGCGGCCGGCGGACGGAACTCCCCGACCCTGCCCGTGCATGCCGCGGTTGTCCGACCGGTCAGGTTCCGTCGCGCCCCGCCCGGATCAGACTCCGAAATTCAGGCCGAGGCCGCCGACGGCCCCCGACACGCTGTCGGGGGTCGTCGGCGGCCTCGGAGACACCGGAACTGACCTGGACCCTGTCCGCGAGGGGTTCTTCCGGTGTGTTCCCGGGGCGGGCCCCGGCGGGGAACCACGTGGACTCAGGTCGGGGACCTCTACTGACCGGGGAGAGACCGGGGGCACGGTGGGGAGTCAGGGCAGGGCAGGCCACCGCGCCCCCGGAGCTGAACGGACGCCCCCGCGTCAGGCGCCGATCATGTTGTATCCGCCGTCGGCGTTGAGGTAGACGCCGGTCATGTGGGAGGCGTCGTCGGTGGCGAGGAAGAGGGCGGTGCCGGCGAGCTCGGACGGGCCGGGGATACGGCCCATGGGGGTCTTGGCGATCAGGTCCTCGCGGCGGCCCGACTTCCAGTCCTCCCGGTTGAGGAGGGTTTCGGTCTCGATGAAGCCGGGGGCGAAGGTGTTGACGCGGACGAAGGGCGCGAAGGCCTGTGCGTAGGACTTGGTGATGCCGAGGACGCCGTACTTGGCGGCGGCGTACTGCGGGGCCCGCATGCTGCCGCGCACGATCACGGTGGAGCCGATGTTGACGATCGCGCCGTGACCCTGGTCCAGCATGCGGGAGCCGATCTCGTGGACGCAGAGCATGGTCCCCTTGACGTCCACGGCGAGCAGGTGATCGACGGACTCCTCGGTGAGGTTTCGCCAGGACATCTGGTCGCCGGCCACGTCACCGACGTTGTTGACGAGCACGTCCAGGCCGCCGAAGCGGTCGAAGACCTCGCTCGCCATGCGGATCACGTCGGCGTGCACGGAGATGTCGGCCTGCACGGTGAAAGCCTCGCCCCCGATGTCCTTGATCCGGGCGACGGTCCGGTCGGCCCCGGCCACGGAGCTTCGGTAGTGGACGGCTACACGGGCGCCCTCCTGGGCTGCGCGCACCGCGATCTCGGCGCCGTAACCAGTACCGGCACCTGTGACCAGGACGGTCCGTCCCTCGAAGCGGCGGGGCATGGGCATGGAGGGTGGTGTGGTGTGCTCGGGCATGTTGGTCCTTGTCTATGCGGGGTGGATGTCTTCGGGGGCCGTGAAGCGCTGGTGGATCTCGCCGATGCCCTGGATGCGGCTGACGAGGTCGTCCTCGGCTGTGAGGTAGCGGGGCGGGTTCATCCGGTTGCCTACGCCGGCGGGGGTGCCGGTGAACACCAGGTCGCCGGGGGACAGCGGCAGTACGGCGGAGAGACGGGCGATGAGCTCCGGCACGGGGAAGACCATGGACTTGGTGCGGTCGTGCTGGACGGCGCGGCCGTTGAGGAGCCCGGTGATCTCCAGGTCGTCGGGGTTGTCGAACTCGTCGGCGGTGACGAGCACCGGGCCGGTGGGCCCGAAGCCGGGGAAGGATTTGCCGATGCTGAACTGGGCCGGTTTTCCCTGGAGTTGGGTCACGCGTTCGGAGATGTCCTGGCCCACGGTCAGGCCGGCCACCGCCTCCCAGGCGCGGTCCTCGCTCACCCGGTACGTCTCGCGTCCGATGACCGCGACGAGTTCGACCTCCCAGTCGACCTTGCCGTCGGGCAGGGCGACGGTGGTGTGGGGGCCGGTGATGCAGGACGGGAACTTGGTGAAGACGAGAGGCTCTTCGGGCGGGGTGAAGCCGGCCTCCGCCGCGTGCGGCGGGTAGTTGAGCGCCACGGCGAACACCTGGCGGGGACGGGGGACCGGCGCACCGAGCGCGTTGGGGTCGACCGGGATGTCGTACACCTTCTCGGGCAGGCCGGCCGCCCAGTCGCGTACCCGGAGCCAGTCCTCCAGCAGGGTCATCGGGTCGCGGGACAGCAGCCCCCGGGAGGCGGAGGCGATGTCGCAGGCCCAGTCGCCGTTGACCACGACGGCCCGGCCGTCCAGGACACCGAGCCTCACCAGTCCACCTTCTCCGGTACGGGGGTGCCGTGCCCCTCCTGCCAGCTGACGATCGGGGTGCGCAGGACGCCCAGGCGTTCGACCTCGGCCTCGACGACGTCGCCCGGCCTGAGGTACATGTCCGGGTCGCCGCTGAAGCCGGCCACACCCTGGACGGTGCCGGTGGTGACCAGGTCACCCGTGCTGTAGGTCTGCGGTGAGTGGTAGGCGACCAGGTGCGGGATGGAGACCGACATGCGGTTCGTGTTGGACTTCTGCCTCACCACGCCGTTGACGCGCAGTTCCATGTCGAGGTTCTGCGGGTCGGGGATTTCGTCGGCGGTGACGATGTACGGGCCGAGCGGGCAGAAGGTGTCGATGGCCTTGCAGAAGGAGAAGACGCCGGACTCCATCTCGCGGCGCTGGATGTCGCGGGCGGTGATGTCGTTGAAGACGACGTAGCCGGCGATGTGGTCGGGGGCGTCGTCCACGCCGAAGAACTTGCCCGGCCTGCCGATGACCACGGCGATCTCCAGCTCGTAGTCCAGCTCGCTGGTCAGGTGCTCCGGGTAGATGACCGGCTCGTCGGGACCCACGATGGCGTCCACGTTCTGGAAGAAGACGATGCCCTTGTGCATGGGGTGGGACCAGTCGACGTGCTTCGACTCGTCCTCGTGCTCACGGAAGTTGCCGGAGGTGTGGAAGAACTTCTTCGGCACGATCGGCGCCCGCAGTTTCACGTCATCCAGCGACAGGCGCTCCCCGGTCTCCGCGATCTTGCCCTCGCGCTCGAAGTACTCCTGGGTGCTTCGCACCTCCAGCGGGAGCACCAGCCGCTCCTCCAGTTCCAACCTGCCGACCCGGCCGTCGTCGAAGGTGATCAGTTTCACGAGAGTCCTTCTTTCGTTGGGTGAAAGTGATATTCACCAGATGAACGCTGTTTGGGTATTGATGGACCGTTAGGGCAGTTCAAGGTCACTCACCTGCGAAAACTCGAAGCTGCAGGGCGAGGGTGGAGTAGTAGCCGACCAGGGTCGTCAGTTCGAACAGGCCCCGCTCGTCCAGCGCGGACACGGCGTCGGCGTACTCCTCGTCGTTCAGCCCGCCGCGCTGCAGCAGCGCGGAAGTCGCCCGCAGGGCGGCCAGCTCGACCGGGTCGGTGAGTTCTGGCGCCGTGCCGGTGCGCAGGGCGGCCAACTCCTCGGCGGTCAGGCCGACGGCCCGGCCCATGGCCTCATGGGCATCGCGTTCGAAGGCGCTGTTCCAATGTGCGGCCACGGCGAGGATCGCCATCTCCCGCACCCTGTCACCCAGCGCGGAGCCGTAGCGCACGGCCGCACCGAGGGCCTGCACCGCGAGGCCCACGGGCGGACTGAGAAGCATGGCGTTGAACGGGCCGAGCAGCCGCCCGTCCGGATCGGTCAGTGCGAAAGCCTGCTGCCCGGTCGCGCGCGGACCGCCGGTGATGGCCCGATAGACCTCCGCCTGTCGCTCGTTCAGCTCTGCGGGCGGCAGCCCGGCCAGTCGTGCTTGCATGGTCCTCCTCGTTGCGTAGCGTCTTCGCGACAGCGACGTCCGTACATGGAAATGAACGGGCCTCCGGATTCCTGAAGCAGTTGCCCGGACGGCGCCCACCGCCCCGCCCCAAGGGTCCTGACGCTCGGCTCCTCCGACCTGCGCGGCACGGACCTGGTGGAACCGGCCGACGGGCCACTACTGCGCCGGGCCGCGAACAACCGGCTGGACGGTCAACCCCGGCACCCTGTTCGATGACCGGGTGCTGTATCTCGTCCGGCTGCGCAACAACGGCCTGGTGACCGCCGACGTCCAGGTCGGCTCCCGGCTTCCGGCGGTCGGTCCGTCCATCGGCAGGGTGCTGCCGGCTGGTCATGACGACACGGAGCTGGAGCAGCACTGACTGAGACGTCCTTCACCGGGCCGACCGGCCCCGACGCGAGGCGGTCGCCAGCCGAGCTGAGGTCGGACCTGACGGCGGTCCGCAAGCAGGGCTGGGCGGTGCAGGACGAGGAACTCGCCTACGGGCTGCGCTCGGTGGCCGCCTCCGGGCGGGATGTGTCTGGGGCGGTGGTGGCCGCCGTCAACGTGGCTGTTCCCGCGATGGAGTTCCCGGTCGGCTGTCTGCTCGACGAGCTGCGCCTCCCTTTGCTGGACGCCTGCCAGGAGATCACGCGACTGCTCGGCGGAACTGACTTCGAGGCCTGCTCATCATGATCGGTGCGGTCAGACCAGTGTGCGGCCGCCGTCCACGTACAGCACCTGCCCGGTGACGAACGACGCCTGCCGCGAGGCGAGGAAGAGCACAGCACCGACCACGTCCTCAGGAGTGCCCAGGCGCCCGGCCGGGACCAGGCCCACCATCTCCTCGCGCATCCCCGGCCGGTCCAGGTATTCCCTGGTCAGCTCGGTCTCCGTATAGCCCGGGGCGACCGCGTTGACGGTCACGCCGTCGGCCGCCCACTCCCGGGCCATCACCCTTACCAGCTGGTCGAGGCCGCCTTTGGTCGCCGCGTAGGGAGCATGGTGCTTGTGCGCGAGTCGGGAGGAGACCGAGGAGAAGAACACCATGCTGCCCCCGCCGGACTTTCGCATTACTCGCCCGGCCGCCCGCCCCGCGTAGAAAGCGCTCGACAGATTCAGCGTGAGAATCCGCTCCCACACCTCGTCGGGGGTGTCCACCACCGGGCGGCGGTCGTTCGTGCCCACCGCGTGCACTACTACATCCAGCCCGCCCAGCTCGTCGGCCACCGCCGTGACGGCCTTCTCGCACTTGGCGGAAGTCGTCACATCGGCTGGGAAAACCTGCACATCGGAGTCGGCGAGCGTCGGGTCGTCGCGCAGTGCCCTGAGCCGCGACTCGTCCACGTCCACCACGGCCGGGTGCGCCCCGGCCTCTGCCAGGCCCCGGACGCAGGCGGCGCCCAGCCCGCCTGCTCCCAGGACGAGTGCCCGGCGGCCTTCCAGACCCAACCATCCCACGGTAACTCCTCATGTTTCGGTGAATAAGAGTGACTTTCAGATGATCTAGTGCGAGATGGGACCAGTCCCGTGGCGTCGTCTGTCGCGTCGACGCCTTGGTCGCCATCCGGGGCCGACACCTTGACTTCTTCGCCGAGTAGAGGAGTTGCAGCAAAGGGGCCACACCTGACCGGTGCTGGCCGTACCCGGACCGTGCCAAGCCGCTGGTGCAGCGGCACAGCGGTTACGCGATCTGCTCGCCGACAACGCGGTCGACGAGCGTGCGTCGAGCCGGTGGTGTCGTAGACCTCCCTGACCGGCGTTCCGCCAGTCAGGGACTCGGTCAGGGGACACCTGCCGTTGACCATCAAGGCACACACGGGAAATCGGTCTCCCGTCTATACGGGCTCTTGATAGTCGCCGGCGACGAACTGGTTCATCGCGGCGGTCTGATCCCTTTCATCCCCTGGCCAGTCGGCCATGTTGTTGCCGAACTTGTCGCTGACGTAGTTGGTGCACTCACCCGTTGAGGACACGCCTGTGGCGTTCACCTCGTCTGCGCGGCGTTTCCACGCGGTCTCCGCTTCCTCGCGGACTTCCAGGGCGCGCACTCCGATCTTGTCCATGTATTCGATGGACTTGACGACGTAGCTGCTGGTGATCTCACCCGTCCGCAGTCCATTGCCGGCGGTTCGGCAGTTGGGTCCGGACCCACCGACCAGATAGAGGTTCGGGCATTGGCTGACCATGAGTCCCTTGTAAGCCCGGGGGTGCCCCGCCTGGGCGTCTGCGACCGACTGGCCATCGCGCCGGTGGACACGATTGAGAATGTGTGTACCCCAATGAAAGCCGGTAGCAAGGACGATCGTGTCGACCTCGAAGCTCCGACCGCTGAGAGAAATGATCTCCCTCTCCGTGATCTCCGCCGCTGCTTCGGGGACGAGTTCGACGTTCGGCTGCTGAAGCGCTTGGTACCACTTGTCGCTGTGGCCGGGCCGTTTGCAGCCGAGGTTGTGGTCGGGGGTGAGGAGCTTCCGGAGTTCTGGATCAGGCACCTGCTCCTCGAGGTACTGCAACGCCTTCGCCGTCATGATCTCGAGCTGGGCATCCCGCTCCGGACCGCTGCCGTTCAACGTCCGGAAGAACGAAGACCTCCTCGCGTCTTCCTCGGTACGTGCCTGCAGCAGTAGATCCTGATTCGCCGCGAACTGCTGCCGTTCATCTTCCGAGAAGGTGTGATTGTTCATCGGCATGACCCACGTCGGCGTCCGCTGGAATACCTTGACCGACGCTGCCACGGCTTGCATGGCCGGTACGATCTGCAGCGCGGAAGAACCCGACCCCACCACGGCCATCCGGTCCCCCTGGCCGGTATACCCTTCCGGCCACTGCTGGGAGTGAAAGATCCGACCCGTGAAGACGTCCCTGCCCGGAATCCTGCCGTCGATCGGGACGTCCAGGAAGCCGGTTGCCAGCACGAGGTGCTGCGCGAAATACCTCCCGTTGGAGGTGGTGTCAACCGCCCATGACTGCGCCTCCGAATCCCACGAGCACGCCGTCATCTCGGTGTTGAAGTCGGTTTTCTCGTACAGCCTGTAATCCTTGGCCAAGCTGCACAGATACTCATACACCTCCGATTGTGCTGGATATGTATGGCTCCAATTGGCGTTCAGTGCGAACCCGAATTGATAAATTGCTGCCGGAGTGTCAACTCCACATCCTGGATATCGATTGATAAACCAAGTCCCACCGAATTCGGAGTGTGCGGTGATGATTCTGTAATCTATCCCTTCCTGCTGCAGGCGGGCGGCAATTGCGATCGCGTTGCCTCCAGACCCCACAATCAGAACCTTCGAATTCTGGCTCATCCTCACTCCTCGGTGATGCACGGTGCGACGGTAATTGGACGCGACTCGTCGGAGCGGTGAAGGACCAGGTCGTTGACCAGCGTGGTCTCGGGTACCTGGTCCTCCCTCGTAGCGACGAGCAATGATCGAGATGCCGTGCGCGATCTGCCGACTTTGGCTCAGTGGCCGAGTCTGGCGAAGGCCGGCGAAAGAAGCGGAAAACTGGCCCTTCGGCCTTGGCGGGGAGGCCTTGTTCGTGCCGCGATATCCGCAGCCGACAGGTCTGGCCTTCTCGACCTGGATCTCGTGCGTGCGCTTGTTTCGAGCGAGTCGCGGTTGAGGGCGCGAAGGCCCCCGCCGCACCCGGGTCGGGCGGGAACGTCCAAGGTCCGCAGGTGGACGGTGTCCGCTTCCGGGCGGTAGCGGCACACTGCCCTGCGTGCAACGGGGCCGCGCCAGTTGAGTTCTGCTGACTTGTCCGTACTTTATGTGCTGATTCGGATGCAGAGCGGAAGACTTGTTATATTCGAAAAGTGACCGATGATTTCGAGCAGCGAACCAGTAGCTCCAAAGGACAGCAACAGCGCCGTCGGCGCTCGGGCAATCCTCGTCGTCGGCACGACCCGGAACACACCCGTCAGGCCATCCTGGATGCGGCGAACATCGAGTTCGGTAGACACGGGTTCGACGGGGCGCGTGTGGTGCGGATCGCTGCCGCTGCCGGTGTGAACCACCAGCTGATCACCTATCATTTCGGCGGCAAGCAGGGTCTTTACGACGCCCTCAGTGAGCGTTGGACCGCCAAGAGCGCGAACATGGTCAGTGTCACCGAGCCGTACGCCGAGATAGTCCGGGATTTCGTGCGCTGGGCTCACGACGACAAGGTGGCCGTTGTTCGCACGCTGGTTCGTGCCGAGCTCGACGGCAGGCGGTCTCCTACCGACGAGGGGGCGGCCCGGCTCCTCGGCATTGTCGAGGAAACGAGGAAGAGGCAGGCCAGGGGGGAGCTCCGGAGCGACCTTGATGCCGGCGTGCTGACGCTGGCCTTCTTCGCCGCGAGCATGGCGCCGGAGCTGCTGCCCCAGCTGGCGGCCACCGTCACCGGCGCGGATCCGGCCTCCCCCGAGTTCATCGACCACTACGCCGATCAGTTGGCGCGCGTTGTGTACGCACTCGCCGAAGCCCCTGCGGGAGGAGCGGCCGTGGGCCGGATGACTCCTCCCGAGGACACCCCCGAGACGCCGGATGAGTATCAGCCCGACAGCTGACGACGTGTCGGCTGTACGTCTTTGCAGTCAGCTGACGAGCACACCCCGCCGGACCCTCAGCGGAGACGTCAGACGCCTCGATCCGGGTGATCTCGCGCCGGCGGTCGGTGTGCTGAAGGAAGTCCTCCGCGCCACGAAATGCCCCACTGCGGCATCTGCGACAAGGCGGTGGGGCAATTACATGGCGCGCGCACGGCATCGAGCCAGGCCGCCTCTGCCAGTTCCACCGTGGTGCCTTCGACGGGGCGGGCGAGGATGGCGGCACGTGGTCAGAGGTCGAGCTCCAGGTGGGGTGAGAGCGCCCGGGACCAGCAGGTGGTGAACATGCCCTTGGCGTGCTCGTCATCGGTGAGTACGTCGTCGCGGTGGTCGGGGTTGCCCGCGAGCACGCGCACGACGCATTCGCCGCAGATGCCCAGCTGGCATGAGTACGGCGCGTCAACACCGTTCTCCAGCAGCACGTCCAGCACACTGCGCCCTTGCGGTACCAGGTACTCGGTGCCCGTGGAGGCCAGGCGCACGGTGAAGTCCTGCTGTCCGGCTTGGCTCGGTTCCGCGGCGGCGAGGTCGTTGCTGAACCGTTCCTTGTGCAGGGCCTCCACCGGCCAGGCCAGCGCCTCGGCCTTGCCCAGCACGAAGTCCATGAACCCACCCGGACCGCAGACGTAGACCGCCGTGTCCGGCTGTGGATCACCGAGGTCACGGGCGATGTCGAGCAGTTGGCCCGGCTCTCCGTCATCGAAGTGAAAGGTGACGCGGGGATCGCTGGCCAGTTCCGACACGAACGCGGCACTGGTGCGACTTCGCGCGGAGTAGTGCAGTGCGTAGTCGCCGCCCTCCTGATCGAGGTGCCTCGCCATCGCCAGCAGGGGAGTGATGCCGATCCCGCCAGCGAACAGCAGATGCCGTCGGGCATTGGCGAGTGGGAAGCGGTTGCGCGGTGCCGAGATTTGCAGCCGGTCACCCGCCTTCAGCGCGTGCATCGCCTTCGACCCGCCCCGTGAGGAGGGCGCGTTCAGCACGGCCAGGCGGTAGTGCCCGGTGTCGGGTGGTCCGCACAGAGAGTACTGACGGACCAGTCCCGAGATCATGACGTCGATGTGTGCGCCGGCGCTGTAGGCCGGGAGCTCGGCCGCGCCGGGGGAGGCGAGGTCGAGTACCACGATGTCCTCGGTCACGGCGGAGTGGGACACGACCACCACCTCCGTCCACGTCACGGCCAGACCCCTCTCAGGCTTCGGTCGTCGGCGCAGCCGCCGGGGCCCGGTCCGCCGTGGCTGCGGTGAATATGCCGCCCTGGATGTGGCGCGGCTGCTCGTCGACCCTGCTCACGCCGAGCGGGTCACGGCCGGCCTCCACGTCGTCGACCATGGTGTTCAGCAGGCGGCGCAGCATCACCACACCGCGGTCGCTGGTCGCCAGGGTCTCCTCGGAGTGCAGCGTGATCGGGCCCTGGGACTCCTGCGCCTCGCCGTCGCCGGGGAACTGCTGGCGCTCCTGTTCGGTCATCTCCCACGGCATCTTGCCGTTCTGCAGGATGCCGAAGGCGAACCGTCCCAGCCGATCGGGGTCGCTGGTACGGAGAGAGAAGAACATCCGGTGGTGGGTGTCGTCGCTCGGGACGACCCACAGCACCAGGTCGGGCCGCGCATCGGGGGTGACCTTCACGAAGTCCGGCAGCGTGAAGACGTTCGGCAGGTGCTGCTCCATGATGTAGACCAGCTCGTTCCCGGTGCCGGTCTCCCGTTTGTCCAGGTAGCGGTACTCGTACCTCGTCCCGTACTCGGTTTTCGCGTAGGAGATGTTGGCGGGGAACAGATCGGGGTCGTAGAAGTTGTCTGGGGTGCCGGTGGTGCCCACCCCCTGCATCTGCTGGCCGCTGTGCTGGGAGTGCAGCCAGGCGACGTGCCCCGGGTCGATCGTGTTCTCCCACAGCTGCAGCCAGTTGAAGTCGGCCACCAGGCCGGTCGGCGGCAGTCCGGGGGCAGGCATGTCGGCGTAGTACTGCTCGCCGTCTTCCAGCGGCTCCAGACAGTCGTAGCGGGGCAGGGCGGGCTTGCGGTCGGGCGGGCCCATGTAGACGAACACCAGGCCGTACCGCTCCTCGACGGGGTACCACGGCTGGCGCGCGACGTCGCGACGCAGACCCTTGTCGGGCTCGAGTACCTGCTCCAGGCAGTGGCCCTGCACGTCGAACTTCCAGCCGTGATAGCAGCAGCGGATGCCGTCCTCCTCGACGCGGCCGTAGAACAGGCTGCTGCCCCGGTGCGCGCAGCGCTCGAAGACGACGCCGGGGCGTCCCTGGCCGTCACGGAAGACGACCAGGTTCTCGCCCAGGACGCGCGTCCGGTGCGGTGCGTCGGAGGTGAGACCTGCTGACGAAGCGATCGGGTGCCAGTACCGGCGCATCGCCTCGCCCATCGGCGTGCCCGGGCCGACCTCGGTCAGACGTGCGTTGTGCGACGGCGCCTTGCGGCCATAACCGGTTCCGGTGTCCACGGTGGAGGGTTCAGTCATGACGTTCTCCTTGTCAGTGCGGAACGCATAATTCCGCCGATCTTGGTTGCCATCCTGTGCCTCTGATGAAAGTTTGTCAATAACATTCATCAGAGGTTGGAGTGCGCTGGCGTACGCTCCCCGAGGCCGTTGCCCTGGCCGCCATTTGGCCGCCATACAGCCGTGACGCGTGCGTGGATGTCTGCCCGCCGTCTGCCGGAGGCACAGCCGCCGAGAGACGGGTCGCCCAGGGCGACAGGGCCGTGCTGCCCCAGGCATGGAAGCGCCTTATCGAGCCGTAGCCGGTCACCGGGCCGGCCCTTGAACCAGGCCCTGGTCATGAAGCGGACAGAACGGTCCGCGCGATCTCCGCGCAGACGGCTGGGTCGCCGCCGCCGATGCCGAGACCGGCGACCACTCCTGCGCCGTCGCGGACAGGCAGGCCGCCGGGGACACTCAGAACCGGGGGTATCACCAGCGGCGCAAGGGTCTCGGCCCGGCCGTACCGGGAGTCGAGAGACTCGCTGTCGCAATCGAAGAGTGCCGCGGCGCCGGCTACCGCCTGCGCGACGGCCACGCCGCCGGCCGACCCGCCGTCCATCAGGTCCTGCTGGATCGGGTCACCACCGCGGTCCACGACGGCCACCGCCACCCGGAGACCCCGGCGCGACGCCTCCTTGATGGCGGCGTCACAGAGCGTCTTCGCCCAGTCGAGTTGAGCCTGCTGGCTCGCCTGGGGTGCGGGTGTCATGCCGAGGCTGTCGGCCCGGTCGATGACAAGGTCACCGAAACGCTCTTTCCAGCGTGGGTAGTCGTCCCCGTGATGCCCGATGTAGGGACCGTCGACCGCGTAGGCGCTCACCAGGTCCTCGGGATTGGCCGGCTCGCCATCCACGGTGACGAAGCGCGGGTCCACGTCGGCGGGAAAGTACGGGCTGATCCTCGCGCCCGAGGCCGCGAGGCCGGCCACGACCACACCGTCGACGGATATCGGCATCGCGCCCGCGCCGGGGAACACCGCCTGAGGACAGGCCTGGGCGAACCCGGCGGAGAGTGCCGCGGGAACCGTTGCCATGTGGTGCAGGTGTTCCGAGCTCGGGGACTGTTCCACCGCGGAGATCCACGCCTTCGACCATGCGCGTTTCATCCCGCCGGCTCCTCCGCCGTCCATCCGGGACGCTGTGATCAGTACCCCGCTCGCCCCTACGACGGCGATCGCCCCGCTCACTCCTACCTGCTCGGCCTTGTCCACCGCGCGCCGCACCAGAGCACGAGCCTCGGTCAAACCGAGATCCCTGGGATGCGGCCCTTCCGCCTTACTCATGGTCTGTACTCCGCTCGCTCAAGCCCTGCCTCCCGTTCGCCTCCGGGCACCCTGAGGCAGGGCATTTCCTTGATCCCTTCGCCCTCGGGACCCCTGGGGCCCTCTCACAGGCTCGGGATCCGAACAAGGCCTCACCGCTTCGGATCAAGTCCCCGATCCACACTCAGTGTTGGGCACCCCGCAAAATGGATGGGAAATCAGCCCCATGGCGAGGGGACTGTACGAGCTACCTGCACGTGCGCCGACGGACCCGGGTTGGAGCAGAGCCGCGTTGCCGGCAGGGCGGCCCCGTGATGCTGCTCAGCGGGTGCAGGTCCTCGGGCGGTTGCCAGAAGCGGGTGCCGGATCCGGTCCGGGGCTGTCTCGACCAGAGGTATCCGCAGGCGCTCCTTGACCGCACCCGCGGCGCTGATCTCGCCGGTCGGGTCGTCGGTGCATGCCGCAACCGCGCGAGCCGCCGCCCGGAGAGCTGATCCCCGGCGGCCCGGAGCATGCGCCGGCGTGGGTGCGTCCGCCCCGGGGCCTCGCCGCGCCCACGCAGATCGTGGCGTGCGAGGGCAGTGATTTTCGCCGCGATTTTGGCCCGCTCGTACAAGCTCGTCGCGGCAACTGCACATACATACCGAGCGCCTGGACCTGCGACACCGTCTTCCGCAGCGACGGGGCCGGGGCAGGCGCCGCCTGATGAGAGGAGCCCTCCATGACAGCAGTCGAGGGAATGGACCTGTCCGTGCGGACCCAGGACGGTGCGGCGGATGCGTACTTCGTCCGGCCTGACGACTCCGTGCCGCACTCCTCCGTCCTCTTCTACACGGATGTCATGGGCGTGCGACCCAGCGTGAAGGAGCGGGCAGATCGACTCGCCTCGGCCGGCTACGCGGTTCTGGTTCCCAACGTCTTCTACCGCAGCACGCCAGCACCTGTCGTGGAAATGCCGGAGTCTGTCACGGAGGACGCACTCTGGAGCATCCTCGACAAGACGGGGCCGCTGGTGCAGGCGCTGACCCCGACAGACGCCATGCGCGACGCCGTGGGCTGGCTCGACTGGTTGGAGGCCAGCCCGCACACCAGCGACGGTCCCGTCGGCGTCACCGGCTACTGCTACGGCGGCATGCTGTGCCTCCGCACGGCCGGCGGCTACCCGGACAGGGTCGCCGCCGCGGCCATCATCCACGGCTCGCACTTGATCACCGAGGCCCCGGACAGCCCGCATATGGTGGCTGACCGCATCAGGGGTGAGGTCTTCTTCGCCAACGGTGACAAGGACACGATCATGACGTACGAGGAGATCGAGCGCTTCAACGAGATCCTCTCCGCGGCCGGCGTCCGCTACCACAGTGAGATGTACGCCGGCGCCCAACACGGCTTCTCCGCGGCCGATCTGCTGCCGCTGTATGACAAGGCCGCGGACGAGCGTCACTGGGCCGGCCTGCTGGACCTGTTCGGCCGCACTCTCTGACAAGTGGTCCTTCTCAACGCGGCAGGCACAGGGGCGATGCCCGTGTCGGTTTTCGGGACGGCGTTGCCGGGTTGGCGATTGGTTCGCCACACGAATACAAGGTGAGTGCATGGACAAGGTGGTCACCACGGCTGACGAGGCCGTGGCGGATATCCGTGACGGGGCGTCGATCGCGGTCGGCGGCTTCGGCCTCAGTGGCGTGCCGAACACACTGATCCAGGCGGTATACGACAGGGGCGTCGGTGGCCTCGGCGTCGTGTCCAACAACTGCGGCGCCCTGGAGTCGGGCCTTGCGGTCCTGCTCTCCGCGGGTCGCATCACCCGCATCACTGCCAGCTACATCGGCGGGAACAAGGAGTTCGCCCGCCAGTACCTCGGTGGCGAACTGGAGCTTGAACTGATCCCGCAGGGCTCGCTGGCCGAACGGCTGCGGGCCGGTGGCTGCGGCATCCCGGCCTTCTACACACCGGCCGGCGTCGGCACCCAGGTCGCCGAGGGCGGCCTGCCCTGGCGCTACGGCAGCGACGGCGCGGTGGCCATGTCCTCGCCGTCCGGGGAAATCCGTGAGTTCGACGGCGTCGAGTACGTCCTGGAACGCGCCATCACCACCGACTTCGCCTTGGTGCGGGCCGCCAGGGGCGACCGGCACGGGAACCTGGTCTTCAACAAGTCCGCCCGCAACTTCAACCCGCTGGCGGCCATGGCGGGCCGGATCGCCGTCGCCGAGGTCGAGGAGCTGGTCGAGCCGGGTGCGATCGACCCCGATCAGATTCATCTGCCGGGCATCTTCGTCCAGCGCGTGGTGGCGCTCACCCCCGAGCAGACCGCCGACAAGAAGATCGAGAAGCTCACTGTCACGGCCCGGGAGGTGCGGGCCTGATGGCCTGGACACGCGACCAGATGGCCGCCCGCGCGGCCCGGGAACTGCGCGACGGCGAGTACGTCAACCTCGGCATCGGGCTGCCCACGCTGATCCCCAACCACCTTCCCCAGGGTGTCCACGTCGTGCTCGAATCGGAGAACGGCATCCTCGGCACCGGCCCCTTCCCGTACGAGTACGAGGCCGACCCGGACCTGATCAACGCGGGCAAGGAGACCGTCACCGTCCTGCCCGGAGCCTCGTTCTTCGACTCCGCCTTGTCGTTCGGCATGATCCGCGGCGGACACATCGACACCGCCGTCCTCGGAGCCATGCAGGTCTCTGCCCGCGGTGACCTGGCCAACTGGGCCGTTCCAGGCGCCATGGTCACGGGCATAGGCGGGGCCATGGACCTGGTGCACGGGGCCCGGCGGGTCATCGTCGTCATGACTCACACCGCCAAGGACGGCAGCCCGAAGATCGTCGGCGAGTGTTCGCTGCCACTCACCGGCAGAGCATGCGTCAACCGCGCCATCACCGACTTGGGCGTCCTCGACGTCACCGAGGACGGCCTGATCCTGGTGGAGACCGCCCCCGGAGTCACGGCGGAGGAGGTCCGGGCGAAGACCGCCGCCGAGGTGACCAGATTTCACCGAGCATGATGATCCACCCGTAAGTGCCCACCAGGGCACTGATGAAGTGCGGCACGACCACGCTCAGCATGCCCAGGGCGGCGAAGACCGGCCACATGCGGGCGATGGCGTATGCCGGCACGAAACCGACCAGCAGACTCAGCAGGGCTGTCTCCGCCGAGATTCTGATCGTCGACATCAGTACGGAGAGGTTGGCGCCGCTGAGGGCGTCTGTGTACCAGTGGAGTGTGAAGGCACCGTTGTCACCCTTCAGACTCAGGGAGAGCACCCCGATGATCGGGTAGATGAACAGCACCAGCAGGAACACCGTGACGGGCACGGCGTTGATCAGGGCGATGCGGAGCGGTGCCCGCGCATCGCGGACGTTGCCCGGCTGAGGATCTTCGACAGCAACGCGGCCATGCTGCCGAGCAGTTCGCGTGCCACCTCCCGCGTGCTGTCGCGCATCTGCAGGACCTTGGTGACCTGTTGGTGGACCGTGCCGCCGAGCCGGGTGACCTGGAAACGGGCCAGGGTGTGGCGCAGCGCGGTGACTGTGGGGACACGGGGGTCGCGTGCGGACGGCATGAGGTTCTTCCAGCGGACCAGGCTGGCGCAGCGGGCCTTCGCATCCTCCGGGGACAGGGCGATACCGCGTTTCGCCAGGGCCTCGCTGACCTCCGCGGCGGACAGGTCGGTCAGCAGCGTCTGCGTGAACTGGTCCATGATGGCGAGGTATTCGGTTGCATTGTGGACCGTCACATACCTGAAGAGATCGCGCCGCTCGGCTAACTCGTCTTCGCCCCCGAAGTAGCCTTCCTCCGCTCCCGTCCCCCCTCTGGCTCCGGGCCGCAAGGGGCCAGGAAGGTACCGATGATCAGATTAGGGCCGGAAGCATCCACTTCCCGGCAATCGATCAGTAAGGACCGAAAATGATCGGTTTTTGACAGAGCGTCGGCCTGTGGGCTAGCGGAAGCCGTCCGCCAGCGCCAGTGTCTCGGGCCTGCCTGATCCGGCGGGTTCGTTGGCCTATATGGCTCCCGAGCCAGGGGTATGCTGCCGCGCCCAGGCGCTCCTGCTTTGTATCAGCGCACCGCCCTCGGGCCTGCCTTGATTTCTCCCTGCTCTCGACAAAACCCCTCGCAGCAGGCATCCCGTTAGTTACGGTCTGTACTTGCAGATAGCACCCGATGTTCGGTGCTCCGACAGATATCCACCGCAGTCGGCAGTACCCGACACCGCAAGACCGATACAGGGAACAGCAGATGACCGACTCTGAGCCCCGCAGCGCCGTCTACGGCCGTATCTCCGCACCTGCGAGCAGTCGGCAGTCACCGGCGGATCTCCTCGCCAGTGGCGATGCCGAAGAGGAGGTGGGGAAGGTAGCGGGTACCGAGGACTCCACGCCGTTGAAGTTCCACGTGGCTCTTTCCCCGGACGCGTATCTGCAGCTCGACGATGTGGTCAGTACCCGCCGGGAGATCCCGGGACGGGGCACGGTCGTCACCTCCGGTGTGGTGACCGAGGTGGTCGCCCGCCACGAGGGGGCCGCGTTCGGCTCGGACGTGTTCCTCATCGCCGACGGGATCCTGCCGGCGACCGTGCAGGAGATTGCCGAAGTCACCACCACCCGCGTCGACCCCGAGTGCTATGTCCCGCCCCGCCCCGGCGAGGCCGCCATCCGGGCCTCGGGCGCGGCCCGGGACGCCGCGCTCTACTTCGATCGGATGGACGCGCGTGTTCCCGCCGGCATCGGCCGCGACGGCGAACCGATCTATCTCAACCTCGAGTTCCTCGACGGCACCCGTGGCGCCCACGTGTCGATCTCGGGTATCTCCGGAGTGGCCACCAAGACCAGCTTCGCGCTGTTCTTGCTGCACTCGCTGTTCACCTCTGGCGCCCTGGGTGCCCGCGCGGTCAACGCCAAGGCCCTGATCTTCTCGGTCAAGGGCGAGGACCTGCTGTTCGTCGACCAGCCCAACACCCGCCTCGACGGGGAGCTGAGCGCCGCGTACGCCCAACTCGGCCTGCCCGCCCGGCCCTTCGCCTCGGCCGGCTTCTACGCCCCGCCGCTGCCCGGTGACACCACCGGCCGCCCCCACGTCGCCGGCAGGACCAGCGGCGTCACCGCGTTCTGGTGGACCCTGCATGAGTTCTGCGAACGCGAGCTGCTGCCGTATGTGTTCGCGGACGTCGAGGACGAGAAGAACCAGTACACGATCGTCGTGCACCAGGTCACCAGCCGGCTGAGCCGCGAGGCCCAGCCCGCAGGCAACGACGGCGCGGTCACAATCGACGGAACCATCCTCCGCACCTGGCGGGAGCTGGTCGACTTCATCTGCAACAAGGTCACCGACGACGTCACCCGCGCGGACTGGGCGGGCCCGGCCATCGGCCTGGGCACGGTGAACGCGTTCGTGCGGCGGCTGCGGTCGTCCCAGCGGCCGCTCGGGCCCCTGCTGCGCGGCGACCTGAGCACGGTCACCGACCACCCCGTGTCGCACTCCATCGACACCTCGCAGCAGCAGGTCACCGTGGTGGACCTGCACAACTTGCCGGAACGGGCCCAGCGGTTCGTCGTCGGTGTCGTGCTGGCCGCGGAGACCGCCCGCAAGGAGCAAGCCGGCCCGGGCGGCCTGCTGTTCACGATGGTCGACGAGCTCAACAAGTACGCCCCCCGCGAGGGATCCTCCCCGATCAAGGAGGTACTGCTGGACATCGCCGAACGCGGCCGCTCACTCGGCATCATCCTCATCGGAGCCCAGCAGACCGCCTCCGAGGTGGAACGGCGCATCGTGTCGAACTCCTCGATCAAAATCGTCGGACGGCTCGACGCCGCCGAGGCCGGCCGCCCCGAGTACGGCTTCCTGCCCGCCTCGCAGCGCCAGCGCGCCACGCTCGCCAGGCCCGGCACCATGTTCGTCTCCCAGCCGGAGATCCCTGTGCCGCTGGCCGTCGAATTCCCCTTCCCCGCCTGGGCCACCCGGCTCTCCGAGGTCGCCAGCCCCACCTTCTCCACCGGCATCCGCGCAGCCAGCCAGGCCACCGGCGGCGTGACGCGACCGGACCCGTTCAGCAGGCTGCCCCAGGCAGAGAGCGATCCGTGGCCCGACGACACCGACGACGGCGCCATCGACGAGCCGCCCTACTGACCGTCCGGCCGCCGCCCTCCCCGGCGCACCCACGCGCCCCGCTGCTCTGCCTCAGCCACCCGAAAAGGACCCAGCCCCGTGAAGTTCCTTCACACCTCCGACTGGCACATCGGTAAAACCCTCAAGGGCCGCAACCGGCTCGAGGAGCAGACAGGCGTCCTGCAAGAGATCACCCAGATCGCGATCGGCCACGACGTCGACGCCGTTCTCATCGCCGGCGACCTCTACGAAAACGCCGCACCGACCGCGGAGGCCCAGAGACTGGTCGTGCGCACCCTGCTGCGCCTGGCCAAGCAGGGCATCGAGGTCATCGTTATCGCCGGCAACCACGACCACGGCGCCACGTTCGAGGCCTACCGGCCGCTGATGAACGTCGCCGGCATCCACGTCTACGGCCAGGCCAGAGCGGCCTCCAAGGGCGGCGTGCACACCTTCCGCGCCAAGTCCACCGACGAGCCCGTCAACGTCGCCGTCCTGCCGTTCCTCTCCCAGCGCTACGCCGTCCGCGCCGCGGAGATCATCGCCAACACCCCGTCGCAGAACGTCGGCGCCTACGACCAGCTCGTCCGTGACGTCCTGGCCAACCTGACCGGAGCGTTCACCCCGGACGCCGTCAACATCATCATGGCCCACCTGACCTGCACCGGCGGCACCTTCGGCGGCGGCGAGCGACCCGCCCAATCCATCATGGAATACCACGTGCCGGCCGCCATCTTCCCCGTCGACGCCCACTACGTGGCCCTGGGACACCTGCACCGCCGACAGCACATCCCCGCCGCCTGCCCGGTGCACTACAGCGGCTCTCCCTACGCCATCGACTTCGGCGAGCAGAACAACATCAACGTCGTCTGCCTCGTCGAGGCCACCCCCGGCACCCCCGCCCAGATCACCGACATCCCCGTCACGGCCGGCCGCAGACTGCGCACCCTCGAGGGAACCGTCGCCCAGCTGACCGCCGACCCCGCCGGCTACGGCGAGGACTACCTCCGGCTCGTGGTCACCCAGCCCGCCTACGCCGGCATGCGCGACGACCTGTACGAAGCCCTCCCCAACGCCCTGCAGATCCTCATCCACCCCGATCACGCGAGCACCGGCGCCACGGCGGGGATCGGCGTCCACCAGCCGGTCAGGACGCCTGCGCAGCTGTTTGCCGACTACTGCGACAGCGTCGGTGTCAAAGACGACCGGGTCACGGATCTGTTCAACCAGCTGCACGACGACCTGACCCGCTCGACCGCCCGCTCCTGACCCCAGAGGCCTGCCTCCGCCCGCTCAAAGGAATCCCACAGATGCGTCCCGTTCGCCTGGAGCTCAACGGCTTCGCCGGCTTCCGCGCACCCACCGTGGTCGACTTCACCGACACCGACTACTTCGCCCTCGTCGGCCCCACCGGTTCGGGCAAGTCCACCCTCCTCGACGCGCTGACGTTCGCCCTGTACGGCTCGGCCTACCGATGGGGACGCAGCAACGCCATCGCCTACGCACTCGCCCCCACGAGCAACCGGTGCACCGTCTCGCTCACCTTCGACGTCGGCTCGCAGCGCTACCAGGTCGCCCGCGAGGTCCGCCGCACCGGCCAGCAGATCCAGCAGAAGTCCGTCAGCCTGGTGCAGTTCACCGACCCCACCGCCACCGAGGTCGAGGCAGACGGGCCGCAGCCGGAAGTACTGGCCGGGGACATCAAGGAACTCAACGCCGCCATCGAGCAGTTGCTCGGCCTGTCCTTCGACGACTTCTGCCAGTGCGTCGTCCTGCCCCAAGGCGAATTCGCCCGCTTCCTGTCCGCCAACGCCGGCGCACGGCAGCAGATCCTCCTCAAACTCCTCGGTGCCGCCCAGTACGAAGGCATCGGCAAACGCGCCGGCGCCCAGGCCGACAAGGCAGCCAACGAAGTCGAGATCCTGAGCGATCAGCTGAGCCGGCACGCCGACGCCACCCCCGAAGCCGAGGCCGCCGCCCAGGCGCGTGTCGAGGCGCTGGAGCAACTGGCCGTCACCGTCGACCAACTCGTGCCCCAGATCACCGAGGCACACGCCCGCGCACACGAGGCCGACGCCCGAGCCGACACGCTGCGCGGCGAGACCACGCTGTTGACCTCCCTCCGCACCCCCGACGGCATCGAAGAGCTGCAACGTCAGGCCACCCAGGCACAGACAGCGGCCCGGCAGGCCCGTGAGGCCGCCGACACGGCCGCTCAGACCCTCTCCGATGCCACCAAGGAGGCCCAGGCTGGCCCCCAGCGCACCGACCTGACCCGCACCCGCGACTGGTACACCGAGAAGGCGGCCCTGGTGGGGCGCCGCGACGGCGTCGTTGCCGATGCGGAGCGCGCTCAGGGGGAGGTGACGCAGCGCGAAGAACAGCTGAAGGTGTCGAAGGACGCCGTCGAAGAGGCACGCCACGTCGCCGAGGAGACCCGTGAGCGCCGCGACCACGCCCGGCAGACGCACGAGAAAGTTCAGCATCGCCGGCAACTGCTCGCTGGCGTCCGCACTCCGGACGGCGTCACCGACCTGACCAGCCGCGCGGCCGCCCATGCCGACGAGGTTGAAGCCGCCGCCGGGCAGCTGACCGCGGCCCGGGACGCGCACGAGCAGGCCTCCCGTGCACTGACCGCCGCTGGCGACGGCAGCCGCCTCACGGACGCGCGCCAGACCCTCGACCAACTCATCGACGTCATCGGCAAGCTCACCGACGCCACCGGCGAACGGGACGCCTGCGCCGAGACGACCAGCCGGACCGCGGAGGCGGTGGCCGGCGCACAGGCGCGCCTGAACACGGCCACGTCCACACTCGAGCAGGCTCAAGCCCTTGCCGGTGCCGCCCAGTTGCGCCCCCAGCTTCAGGTGGGCCACGACTGCCCGGTCTGCGAGCAGAACGTCACCACCCTCCCGCCGCCGCTGTCCGACCCCGCGCTGAGCGCAGCCAAGGAGGCGCAGGCGGCGGCCGCGAAAGAGCACCGTGACCTGCTGGCCCAACACGAAGACACCAAATCGAAGGCCGCCGACAAACAGCGAACCGTCGACCAACTCACCACCCAGCGCTCCCTGCTCGACACGAGGCTGGCCACGCTGCTGCCCGGCCGCCTCGCCGGCACCGACCGTGACTGCACCGCCGACCGCGCCCAACTCGACAAACTCACCGCATCCCGCGACCAGTTGACTGCTGATGAGCAGCAGGCCCGCGACGCGTTGCAGACGGCTCAAACCGCGCACGATTCCGCCACGGCGGCCGTGGCCGCGCTGCAGCGCGAACTCGACCAGGCCCGCAACGCCCTGCATTCGACGCTGGGCACGGTGGCCGCCCTCGATCCGCCGCCAGCCGACACCGACGACCTCACCACTAACTGGGCCGGCCTGGAGGCCTGGGCCCGCGCCCAGAGCACCACCGCAGAACGCGATCTCGAAGCCGCCGCAGCCGCAACCACCGACGCCGAAAAGGCTCACGCGGACGCGACCCTTGCGCGGGAGGAAGCCGACCGTGCGCAGGCCGACGCCCAGACCGCGCACACCGAAGCTGTCCGGGACGCCGCAACCGCCGACCTCGAAAAGACGAAGCTGATCGGCCGCCTGAGCGAACTCGATACGCTCCTGGACCAGGCGCCGCCGGAAGACGAACTGACGGCCCTGTTCGAGGAATGCGCCCGCCTCGAGGCGGCCGTGAAGACAGCCACCGCTGACGCCGGCGACACACGAAAGACAGCCAAGGCAGCGGCGGCCGAGCAGGCACAGTGGCAAGACCGCACCGCGAAAGCCCGATCCGTTTTGACCACCAGCCGGGATACGGTGGCGGCGCTGAATCCACCGAGCCTGGACACCGATGACCTCGACGCCGCTTGGGCCGCCCTGACCGGCTGGGCCTGCCGGTCGGTCAGCGACCGGCAGGCCGCCACCGCGCGCGCAGAATCCGACGCCCAGAGCGCCCACGCCGAAGCCGACCAGCTCCTGGCCCGCCTGGAGACACTCCTGCGCGACAACGACCTGGATCCCCACGACCTCGGCGGCACTCCAGGGCGGGCCGCACAGGCCCCGCGGATCGTCGCGGTCGCCGCCGAACGCGCCCGCGGCCAGGTCGAAACGATCCAACGCAGCCGTGCCGAAGCCGCCGTGATACAAGAAAGGATCGAGACCGCCCGCACCAAGCAACAGGTGGCCGCCGAACTGGCCCGGCTGATGCGGTCCAACAAGTTCCCCCAGTGGCTCGCCAACTCAGCCCTCGACACCTTGGTCGCCGGCGCCTCCCTGTCACTGCGCCAACTGTCAGGCGACCGCTTCGACCTCAGCCACCAAAAGGGCGAGTTCTACGTCATCGACCACTTCGACGCCGACTCCGCACGCTCGGTGCGCACCCTGTCCGGCGGCGAAACCTTCCAGGCCAGCCTGGCCCTCGCACTGGCCCTCTCCGACCAACTGGCCGGCCTGGGAGGCGCCACGAAACTGGAATCCATCTTCCTCGACGAGGGGTTCGGCACCCTCGACGCCGATTCGCTCCAGACCGTCGCCGACACCCTGGAAAACCTCGCGCAGGGAGAGCGGATGGTCGGAGTGATCACCCACGTCACCGCACTCGCCGAACAGATCCCGGTCCAGTTTCACGTCCAGCGCGACACCCGCACCTCCACCGTCACCCGGCAGGGCACATGACCATCGCAGCACAGGCATCCCGCATGCGGTTCCACGTCGACGGCTGGGACCCCACCTACGGCTCCAGCGTCGAAAACGCCGAACACGGCATCGCCGACTCCACCGCCAAGGTCACCCCCCACACCGAACTCGCGTCGGCCGACTGGAAACCCATCTCGCCCTCCCAGGTATCCGCACCAGGCGCGGTCCTGTTCGTCGACGGCGTCCGCCGCGTCGAAGCCCGCATCTGGATCGAACAGCCACCCTCCGCCGAACCGGCCACCAGCCCCGGCAACACCGTCAGGGACGCCCAGATGGCCCTGTGCGCCTCCTACGCGGCAGGCACCGTCTGCTGCTGCCCCGACCGCGGCGCACACCTGCTGAGCATCGACTACCGGCGCGGCCTGTTCACCACCGCCACCAACGCCGCCGACGTGCCCACCACCGCCGGCACCTACAGAGCCACCGTCACCCCTGACGACGAGGACCAGAATCTCGCCGTGCTCCTTTCCACGGCACTGCAACGCCAACTCACCGACCTCGAGGTCCTCGTCGCCACCCACGCCCGCACCGCCCTGACCGGCCACGGCATCCCCGAAGGCTCGGACCTCTTGGTCGTGGACGGCCCACTGCGCGGCCGCACCCACCTGCCGCGCGCCCTGGGATTCATCAAGTCCCACCGCACCGCCTACCTGCCACCCAACCTGCACGCCATGATCGCCACACTCGCCCCCGGCGAACGCAGCCCGGTGTTCTTGATGGGCACCTCCTGGGACCGCCACGCCTGGTACCTGCGGCTCCCGTGTACCCCCGGCGCCCCATGGGCCGGGATCGTGCGACTGGAATGTGCCGCCAACATCCCCGCAGCCGCAGCGATCGAGCTGGCCAACCTCTCCCAGGCCCTCCTGCCGCGATACGCCAGCATCGAGTACAAAGACACCCGGGCTCCGCAGAACCTGGTGCCGGTCGCCGGACTGGAGAGAGAACTACGCCGCCACCTGGGCAACCCCATCCTGCTCAGCCGCGCCCTACGCGTGGCATCGGTAAGCTGAACGCCCACACCCGCCCGCAACACCACCGAGCAGAACACCCCTGCAACACCCATGACCGCCTCACCAGCTCACGCCCCGGAGCGGCACCCCTCATGGCCACCACAGCCCTCGAACTGCGCCCCCACCAAAGGGAAGCCGTCTCGGCGACCACCCGCATCCTCGGCAATCACACCCGCGCGAGCGTGATCGCGGCCTGCGGCACCGGCAAGACCCTCATCGCCGCCCGCACCACCGCCCGCATCGCCCCACGCGGACAGGTGCTGGTGCTGCTGCCGACACTGGATCTGCTGTCCCAGACGATCCGCTCCTGGCGCCTGGCCGGCCGCAAGGGCACCACCATCGCCGTGTGCTCACAACGCCAGGCCCTCGACCATGAACCGCTCGGCGCCGACGTTCCCCTCACCACGAACCCCGCCGAACTGGCCGCCCTGGCAGCGCAGTTCAGTTCCGGTCCGGTCACCGTCTACGCCACCTACGCCTCCCTGCCCGCCGTCATCGCCGCCCACCGCGACCACCGCCTGCCCTCCTGGGACCTGGTGGTTGTCGACGAGGCCCACCGCACCGCGGGCCGCCTGGGCAAGGCCTGGGCAGCCGTCCACCACGACGACCAGGTCCCCGCCGCCCGCCGCCTCTACCTGACCGCCACCCCCCGCATCTGGGACCCCGAAGATGCCCCGGACGGCGACGGGACAGAGACAGTGGCCTCCATGGACGACGAGACCCTTTTCGGCCCCGTCGCCTACCACCTCAACCTCTCCGACGCCATCGATCTCGGGCTGCTCGCCGACTACCAGATCCTCGTCCCCGTCGTCACCGACACCGACCTGCGCGACTGGCTCGCCACCGGAGCCGGCGCGGGCGTCGACGGCCTGCACCTGGCCGGCCGCCAGGTCGCCGCCCTGCGCGCCATCCACGACCACAAACTGCGCCGCATCCTCACCTTCCATCACCGCGTCGCCGACGCCCGCGCCTTCGCCACCACCCTCACGGAGACGGCCGCCGCCCTTCCCGACCTCCTGCGCCCCCGGGGACTGTGGGCGGATTGGGTCAGCGGCAGCCACACCCCGCAGATCCGCCGCCGCCTCCTGCTCGAATTCACCTCCCACACCAGCCCCGACGCACCGGCCGTCCTGTCCAACGCCCGCGTGCTGGGGGAGGGCATCGACGTGCCCGACATCGACGCGGTGGTCTTCGTCGACCCCAAGAACAGCCCCGTTGACACCGTCCAGGCCGTCGGCCGCGCCCTGCGCCAGCACCCCGGCGCCGGCAAGAAGGCCACCCTCGTCGTCCCCGTCTACCTCACCCCCGACGAAGACCCCGACGACCTCCTCGGCGCCGACGCCTACACCCCGCTGTGGCGCACCATCCAGGCTCTGCGCGCCCACGACGACCGCCTCGACGCCCGGCTGTCCGACCCGCGCACCCACCGCCCCACCATGCCCCCCGAAGACCCCGAAGCCTGGCTGCATTTCGACCGCCCCACCCAGGCCGACGAGATCGCCCTCGCCCTGTCCCTGCGCGTTCTGGCCCCCAAGAGCGCCGAATGGCGCCGCGGCCTCGCCGCGGCCCGCCGCTTCCGCCACACCCACCACCACCTCGACGTCCCGCAGACCTACGAAGACCCCACCGGCTACCCCCTGGGACGCTGGCTGACCTGGCAACGCCACCTGCACACCAAGGGCACGCTCGACGCCGTACGTGTCCAGGCCCTCGAACGCCTCGGCATCATCTGGGACCCTCGCCAGCAGGCCTTCGACCGCGCACTGGCCCACGCTGCCGCCTACGCCGCCCGCTACGGCCACCTCGCCGCCCCCGTCGACGAGATCCACGACGGATTCGCCCTCGGCCGCTGGCTGGCCACCCAGCGCACCCGCGCCGAGACCCTCACCGCCCAGCGCGCCGCTGCCCTCACCGCCCTGGACCGGTGGTGGAACCCGCCCTGGCCGATCACCTGGCAACGCGCCTACCACGCCGCTCGCCAGAGCCTGGTAGACAACGACAGGGCCTCCCAGGCACAGGCATGGCTCGAAGCCCAGCGCGCGCGCTTCGACCGCCTGCAGCCTGAACAAAGAGGCCTGCTCAAGGAGTTGGGATCCGTCGAACTGCCCGACGCGCCCGCCGTACCGGCGGAGGGGAACCGCCTGCCGGCGCGCGAGCGCACCTTCCAGCGCGGGCTGGCCGCCGCCCGGGCGTTCCGCGAACGGGAAGGCCATCTCGACGTCCCCCAGCGGCATATCGAGGAGGTTGAAGGAGACTCGGTCCGTCTGGGGCAGTGGCTTAGCAACCTGCGCCGCCGCCGTACGGCGCTCAGCCCGAACAGACAGGAGGCGCTGGCCGAACTCGGCCTGTAGGCAGGCGAGCCCCCATCGACGGGGTCGGCTGAGCCAGCCGACAGAGCCGAGAGAGATTCAAGCCAATGGCCTGACTGCGCCCTGGCGGACCCGTACGGCATGCCCACACTGCACAGCAGGGAGGAATCCATCCCGGCCGGTGCAAGAGGGGGCAGAAATGGCGGCCAAACGCAAGGGCAAGGCGATGCGCAGACGACGCACCGCCCGGAACAAAGCAGCAGCAGGAGCGCTTGCCGCGCTGGTCCTGCTAGGCCTGCTGCGGCCGATGTTGTTGCTGTACCTCGGCGCCCTGCTTGCCGCTGCGGGAATCGGCTGGATGGTGTGGCGGCTGTGGCGAACCGACCGGCTGCTGCGCAACAAGGACGACGCCTGGAGGCGACAGGAACAGATCGCAGCGGGACAACGGACGCTGACTGCCATCGACGCGATGTCCGGCACCGAGTTCGAGGAAGTAGTCGCCGAGTTATGCCGCCGTGACGGCTGCACCCAGGTACGCCGAGTGGGCGGGAGCGGGGACAACGGAGCCGACGTGCTCGGCCAGCTGCCCGATGGCCGAAGCATGGTGATCCAGTGCAAGCGGTACGCACCCCACCGGACCATCGCCAGTCGCGAAGTGCGTGATCTCCTGGGAGCGAAGGTGCATTTCGCTGCGGATGTTGCCATCTTCGTCGCCACCACACGCTTCAGCCCCCAAGCCGAGGCGTTCGCGGTCGAGCACCACATCCTCACCCTGCACCGTGACTTCTTCGGCCTGTGGAACAAGGGGACACCGTTGCTGTCTCTGGCCGACGTCAACGGACGCGGGCAGGGAGAAGCCCGCCACCGAGCACGCTGGAAACAGACGTACTCCAAGTAACCAACCACAAGCCCCAGGTGGGCAGTCCGCTCGGATCGCGACAGGTGAGGGGAGCGACACAGGCCACCGGCCCCGCCCGGGCGGGGCACGGCAGCAGCCGACAGCCCATCAGCTGCGCCGGCACCGAGTCTGTAGCCGCCGCGCCCGCCGTCACTGCAGCTACTCGCTCAGCCCTTCCTGGTCGACGAAGCCGGGATGCTTCTCATCAGCGCTCTTGGCCAGGTGCAGCGGCGCAGGCAGATTGGTCCGCCCATCCCACATCGCCGCCTGCTCCGAGACCCGGGCAGCAAGACCGACCAACTGCTCCTCACGCCAGCCACCACAGTGGGCGACTACATACTCGGTGCGGGTCATGGCGTGGAACGGGGCGCCCATCTGGGCCAGTTGACCGCCGGGCAGGGTGCGGCGCGTGTACTGGGTGCCAGTGCGCTGGCCGCCCGCGTGCTGGCGGGACTGCCCGGAAAACAGCCAGGACACCACACCTTCGTGGTCGTGACGGTAGAGGATCTTCTCCGGCATGACCGGCTGCAGTGGGTTGGCCGGCAGCTTTCCCACGCCGCCGGTACGCCGGGACGGCTGGGGTGTGCCCTGCCCGTTGCCGACCCGGACGACCGCCACATCCCACCCCTGGGCGATCAGGCTCTGCCCGGGCACATGGCCGTCCCCGAGCCGGTCGTTGCACAGCCCGGGCCAGATCCGCTCCCGCTCCTCGGCGAACACGATGATCGGAAACTGGTTCCTGAGCGCGGCCAGCGCCCCGTCCACGTAGGTGCGCACGTTGTCCGGGCCCTCGTGGTCATCCCGCAGGTGATGACCTCTTTTGCCGATGGCCCCGGCATGGTGCAGGGCCCGGGCCTGGGCCAGGGGGAGCCAGCCCCGGTCGCTGTACATGAGGGTGGGCCAGTAGGCGTCCTCGCCGAGCGGGATGCGCATGGCGACCAGGGTGATGGCCAGCACGGCCGGTTTGCGGGGGCGGCCGGGGCGTTCGGCGAAGCGGTGGGAGCGGGTCCACAGCCCCACCGCGACGGCCTCCCGGTCCAGGGCGGTGTCCCGCGCGTTGCGGTGGAAGGCGGTGGCGGCCAGCCGGTTGTCGATGATCCCGGAGTCGGAGTGCAGGCTGCCGAGGCCGATCTGTACCGCGTGGTCGTCCTTGTAGGCGATGTCCGGCTCCGGCAGACCGGCGTTGCGGGCCTTGGCCCGCGCGACTTTCTCGGGTGTGTTCAGCCGGTAGGGATCGCCCGGATCGGAGTCCATGGTGATGAACTGCGAGGGGATGCCGCGCTCGGCGAAGAGCCCCTTGAGGGCGTGCTTGGCATCCGTCACCCCTGCCTCCTTCTCCTGCTCGCTGGGGTAGCGGGTTTCGCACAGGGCGGTGACCAAGGCCCGCCCGGCACCGGGCTTGAACCAGGGCAGGGTGTTGAGGATCAGGCCGCGGTCGTGGCTGCCGTGGCGCACCAGTTCGGGCAGCCGCACCGCGACGAGTTCGTAGCCGGGCGCCAGGGCCACCGGCTGCTCGTCGGGCAGATCGGCCAGCTCGGGCCGCGCGTAGTCGCGGGCCAGCTGCCCCATCACCCGCGTGTGCCACGCGGCCGACTCATACAGCACGACAGTGCGCACCGCATCGAGGCGGGCGGAGGCCATGGCGTCGGCCATCTTGCCGGCCGGCACGTAGGGCGGCAGACCCCCGACCGGCTTGCTGATCTTGATGGAGGTCCCCGTGTAGACGACGGGCTCCTGGCCCAGGACGCGTGCGGCGTGTTCCTCGAGCCGGGCGTGGAACATCGCCCCGGCGCCCTTGTCGATCGGGTGCTTGCCCGTGCGGTGCACCCCGCGCACCTCTGTCAGTTCGTCCAGGCCCGTCAGGGGCGGCTGGGGCAGCCGGCCGACGCCGCAGGCCTCGACGATCTGGGCCGCCGCCCCGCGGTAGGAGACGTCCTTGGGCTGCATGAACCCGTCCGGGCCCTTCTCCCACCGGGTGGTGATCGGGGCCTTGAGGATGATGTCCGGGTTGACGGGATGGCGCAGCAGGACGTTGCGGATGCCCTTGTAGTGGGTGGCGACGCGCGAGATCCGCGCCGACAGATGCGCGATCAGCATCTGTCCGCCGGGGGCGGGTTCGACCTCGATGTGGATGCGTTCCATGGCGTAGCCGGCGATGCGCCGGCGTTTGCCGCTCTCCTCGTCGATCCACGTCCGCTCGTGGACCAGCGGGGCCTGCCACGCCAGCAGGTCGCCCTCGCTGTCGAGGTGGAACCGCAGCGCGGGCAGGGTCTCGTCGAGGGGGAGAGGCTGGGCGGCCAGCATGCTCGCCAGCCGCCACCCGGCCACCCGAAACGCCCAGCGGGGACCGGTGATCCGCCCCAGGGTGTCGCGGTGCAGCAGCGAACTGAGCGGCTGGGGCCCGTCGTCGGACAGCTGCAGCAGGGCGGCGAGGGTGTCGCAGCCATCATGCCCGTCCAGCCGCGTCTCCCACTCCCGCATTAGGGTGCGCACCACGGCCTCGTCCAGCGGCCCGGGCGTGACGATCACGCTCCGCCCGGCCCAGCGGCCGGTCCTGGCGGGCCGGTCGGGGTTGGTGAACACCAGCCGCTCACCGGTCACGGCGCGCGCCGCCGTCTGCAGGGACGCGATCGGCTGCACGGCGTCCCTGCCCCGAGGCCGGGGCAGCCGCCGCCAGGACGGCGCGAACGCCTCGTCCTGCGGGTACACGTGCACGGTGCCCAGCAGCCGGTCATCCAGCGGGAAGGACAGGGTGAACAGGCGGCCGCGGTCGTCACTCACCATTCGCCCAACTCCTCATCCTCGATCTCATCTTCGATCTCGTTCGCGTATCCGCTGGGGGAGTGCACCGCCAGGCCCAGCAGGGCGTCGGTCATGGTGCTGCGGTAGACGGCATCGATCAGCGGCATGTGGGCCTCGTCCTGCCATTTCCCGCGCAGCTGCTTCAGAAGGGCGGGCAGCGTGGAGTCGGCGGCGGTGTGGGTGAAGGCGGCGTCCAGCAACCGCAGCCGCCCCGGGTCGCCGCCGCGGCGGGTGCGGCCGCCCAGCTGGATCAGCCGGGTCAGGATCTCCGCGACGACGGCGAGCTTGATGTCCTCGCCCAAGGTCTTGAAGTAGCCCTGGCCGCTGCGGATGTCGTCGAAGATCTGGCCCGCCGCGATCCGCAGCCGCTCCAGCTCTGCCGCAGGATTCGGACCGGGCCGCCGCCGACGGTAGGCGAGGGAGTTGACCAGGGACAGCAGCACCGGGGGATCTTCCATCACCGGGATGGGCCGGTTGACCAGGCAGGCCACATGCAGCAGGGAGCGCCCGTCATGGTCGACGATGTTCAGGCCGCGCTCGACCCGGGCCATGGGGGCGATCAGGTACCGGCACCGGCCGTGGCCCACGGCGTGGGGGAACTGCTCGAGCCGGTTGCTGGGGATGGGCACCCAGCCGGGCGGCATCCGCTCCAGCGCCGCCATCTCCTGCGGCCGCACCGCCACGCAGATCTCGGATGCCGCGACCCCTGCGTCAATCATGCCGCGGGCGAGCGCGGGGCCGGCGTTGTAGGCGGTCGGCGCGAGCAGCGCATACGCCCGGTGCACGGTGGCCGGATCGGCGGCCACCGTGTCGAGCTGCGCGGGAAGGTCCTTGCCGACACTGCGCCCCATGGCCGTGTAGGCGCGGTGACGGTTGGTTCCCTCGGTGCCGGACACCACGATGCCCGCCCCGTCGTCCTGGCCGGGCTGCAGCTCGACGGTGAGGCTTCCGTTGACGTCGTCCGGCACGTACCAGGCCGGCTCCGGCAGGAGGTGATGACGCGGCGCGTACGGCATGAACGCCGTGGCGGACATCCCGATCACCGCCCGGCGGGTGCCGGTATGGGCGAGCGCGGTCACCTCGCCAAGGTAGGCCAGGTGGGTGTGCGGATCCCCGACATAGGACTTCAGCCGCAGCGCTGTCTGGTGCCGGTCGGCCGGGTCGAACGTCTCGGAGAACGCGAACAGCGCACGCCCCAAAGGGCCGTAGGGGGCGGCCCGCCACGGCACGTGCGAAGCCAGCGCGTCCACCAGGCTGTTGCCGGCGGAGATCCCCGCTCCCTGCAGCGGCGCCGCGACCCCGACGATGCGGTGCAGGATGCTGGCCATCTCCTCCAGATACGCCCGCCGGGCCGCCAGCAGCGCCAGTGAGGACAGCCGCTTGTCGCCGCTCTCACCGGTGATCCCCGCAAAGGCTTCCCCGATGCGCTGCAAGGTGGCGTGGGTGAGCCGGTCCTGCCCGCCGGCCAGGTCCGTGACCGAGGACAGCAGCTCCCTCAGCCCGGCCAGCCCCTCGATCTCATCGGCAAACTCCAGCGGCCCCTCCCGCTTGTAGAGCTGGTTGACCGCCTGCATCTGCTGAGCGGTGGGCCGTTCACCCGCCTCCAGGTGGAAGATCCGGGAGGCGAACATGGCGTCCCAGCGCCGCGGGACAACCATGTTGCGCCGTTCCCGGTCGGGCTGGATGACACCGCCGACGAGGTGGGACACGTAGGACTCGGCCAGCCACATCAGATGGTTGATCAGCGGCCGCAGATGCTGTTCGAGGCTCATCGGCAGCCGGTGGCAGTGGCGCCGGAACTGGCTGTCGAGATCGCGTACCGGGGTGTGCTCCGCACCGTCCTGGGCCAGCAGCACCTGACGGGCCGCCCGGTCGAAGGCCTGCGCCTGCAGTGCATCGGCCTCGTCGATGATGACCAGATGGCTGCGGTGCAGCAGGAGCTGCTCGGTCGTCATGCGCCGCCCCGGGGCGGGCCGGCCCGCCACCGGCGCGTGGATGTGCCCGGTGAGGAAGTTCGCATGGTTGGTGACGAGGATGTCCGCCGAACCTGCGGCCCGGTGGTGGCGGAACTTCCCGCAGCCGCCGCGCCACGGGCAGGCCAGGGTCTTGTCCGCTGCGGGCCCGTTGGGCTTGAGCTGGTCGCACGGCTCCTGGCCTGGCGTCCAGGTATCCACCGCTTCGGAAGAGGTGGTGGCGTGCCCGGTCAGGGGGCAGCTGTAGGACATCTCCCGGTACACCCAGGTCCGGAAGTCCGCGTCGTCCTGAGGGTTGCCGGCCGTCTGCTCGGCCAGCTCCATCATGGAGGCGGGGGAGACGACCGGCGTGACCTGTGCGGAGATATCCAGGGCGGCCAGGTCCTGCTCCAGCCGGTACACCGTGGCCAGGACCTGCGCGCTCTGCGGAACGACCAGCGAGATCACTCGGCCCTGCTGGGCGCACCACACCGCGACGAGTTCACTCAGGACGTTCTTGCCCATGCCGGTGGGGGCGTGGAAGACCCGCAGCGGCCCTGCCTCAACGCGCAGGAACTCGCCCACCCTGGTGCCGTCACGGCCGCGGGCGTGCTGCTGGATGTCGGCGACCGCCTTGCGCCGGTAGTCCTGCCCGCGCAGCGCATCGAGCCGGCCCGCGATCTCGTCCAGGTCGGCGAAGGGAATCTCCACCTCGTCCGCGACCGGGGCCTCACCCAGTTCCTGCACCACGCTGGGAGCAGGGGCCCCTTGGTAGTCGAGGTCGTAGAAGACGTCCACCACCCGGCCCGACGGGCTGAGCGGATCCCTGATCCGCAGGTCGCTGACGTAGGAGCCGGGCGGCGCAGGCTTGGGCTGAGACTGCCCCTTGGCCGCGTTGTCCTCGAGCTCGTCCAGCACGGCATCGATGAGGGCTTCCTCGTCGCCTGAAGGGAGTATCAGCACCTGCTCCTCCCCGTCGCCTGGGGCGAACTCGACCGCCTCACCGCCCTCCAGGACCGCTGCCGTCTCCATGACAAACACCGCATGGGAGGCCAGCACCGCCGGCCGTTGCCGCAGCATCCGCGTGATCCGCACCTGATCGGCCAGAGCCAGCACAGGCCAGCCGTCCCACAGATGCATCTGCCCCGTGGCCAGGAAGTGCGCGTCAGCAAGATCCACCACACGCCGCCAGGCCGCCTGCTCCTGCGGCGCCCGGTTGGGGAACACCCGCGCGGCCAGCAGGATCGCCGCCCGCAGCGTCAGCGGCACGCTGACGGAGTACCTCGCGTTCTTCGGCGACGTCATGCCCCCACCCCCTTCAGCCGCTTCGTCACGGCCGCCTTGAAACGGCTGACCGTGAACACGCTGTAGCGCTGTCCGTCAGCAGTCCGCAGCGCATCGAGCCCGGACTGCAGCTGATGTACCTGGCTGCGCCGGTAGTTGGGGACGACCACCGTCTCCCCGGCAGGCGGCCGGTCGATGATCGTCTGTGGGTCCTGGTGGTCCTTGACGTCCACTCGCCAGCAGTGCCCGTCCGCGAGGTAGACGCCGATATCCCACTCGTCCAGGTTCTCCCAGCGCTCGACCCGCACCCCCTCCTGCTTCTCCAGCCACTGCATCAGGCCCACCTCACTCAGCCCGGGACAGGTGATGTACCGCCACACCCCCCAGTCCAGGCACAACACGCCCTCCGCTGGCTCCGCAGCCGTCACCAACCGGCCCCGCCCACCCGTCAGTACAGGCGGCTCATCGCGCTTGCCACCGTTCGCGACCAGACCGAACCGGCTCTGATGCGGCGGATACTCACACCGCAACTGCCCACCCCGCAGCACCATCGGATACCGGCACTGAGGACACGGCCACAACCACGACGACGCCCCCACCCACACCCGGTCCGAGGGAAGGGGCCAATACACGTCCATCCGCGCCGCGCCACGCCGTGAGTACTCCTCGACCAACGCCCGCTCGGCCCCGTACGGCACCTCGGTCAGCATCGTCCGCGCCGCCACATAGCCGGCCTGTCCGCCGGAGCGGATATGCCGAAAGGCAGCCCGCTCCGTCTGCTCAGCCGTCTGTCGAACCCACGCCGGAAGCCACGTCCCACCGAGATCGAAGTACCCGTCGTCCCCATACAGGGCCTCCAGATAATTCATCCCCGCCTCGTGAGCCTCCTCCGTCAGCTCACCGTTGTCCGTCAGGACAACCAAATCCCCCATCGCAGAAGGCAGTTCGTCCCACGCCAAAGGAACCCACTCCCGCAGGCGCACCGGCAGCAAGTCGGTCATCTCGGCAGGCGTCGAAGGACCGGCCCCCACCGGCAGACTCGACAAGAGCACCCCATGCATACGCGACAGCTCCCGCCACGCACGAGGCTCCTCAACCCGGTTGATCCACGCTGCACCGGCTCGCAGAGCAGCGGTAATGATCCTCCGAGCGACAACATGTTGGCTTTCAGGCACAGCTCATCACCCCTCCACGCCCCACCAGCGGTATTCGGGGCCATTCCAGACGGGCCAACAACTCCCGGAACCTACACGCCGGGTCTGACAACGTCCTCGAAAAGCAACGAAGATGGGCCCCGCGACAGCGGGGCACCACAAGAAACAGGACATGTCGGCAGGCATGCTGCGGGGGCCACCAGGCCCCGCCTCACTCCGTCTTGTTGGCCCGTCAGGGCCAAAGCCCTGGGGGAGGGGAGGGGAACCGGATAAATGTCTAACAAACCCTTACGACATCACGGCGCCGTAGGCGCCGACACGTGCCCAATCCCTGCCCGGCAGGGCAGGGAACCTCAACCCACTCCGAACCCCACTGTCATGCCGTCAGGCATGACACCTTCAGAGCACATGACAGCGGGGCCGCCAGGCCCCGCCTCGTTTGTCTGTTGGCCCGTCAGGGCCAGCCCAGTCAACACACAGTCATGCCGTCAGGCATGACGACGCGTCACCTTACGGACCGTCAGGTCCGTAGTTGGCCGACAGGCCAACTCAAGAGCCGACAGGCTCTCCG